>CAMTBF010000192.1 GCA_947068385.1 uncultured Lachnospiraceae bacterium | reverse complement strand
GTCCTGAGGATATCTATTTCTTCGTGGAACAGCTTAGGAAATATCAGGCCTTAGATGTCAAAGAAGAGGACGTGTTCTCAGGCGGGGTGCAGCAACAGAGGGAACACATGGAAAAGTCAGACCTATATGCCCGTATAGAAAGGCTGATAGCCGAGAAGGATTTTTCCAAAGAAAAAGGCCTGTATCTGTTCAACCAGAAACGAATCACCAATCATGTGCCTTATGATCGGTTCCAGGCAAACTTTGACGCATATAATGCCACACATGAAAAGAAATTAGATTACTTCAAATATCAGAAGGATAGGCTTATGGACGGACTGGCGGTAATCAGAGGTACGGGAGAACCGGTATTATTGATTGATGCGCCTAGGTCGATGATGAGGGGACTATATGATATGCAGCAGGTCATGGTGCGGGAGTATGTATTTCCGGTAAGTGTATGATGTGGGTGGACGGCAATGCGAAGCAGGAGTGAGCCGTTTCGATTCCGCAGAAATTTTTGTTGCGAAAGCCACGCCGACTGGCTATAATGGGTTTATGACAATAGAATCCTCTTTTGGATTCTATTGTAGACCGCAGGCAATAGAATCCTCTTTTTGGATTCTATTGTAGGCCACAGGCAATAGAATCCAAATTTTGAGGCATCGTCCCCCAAAGGGGACAGGGAGGTATATGACCATGGAATTCAATAAAACCGTATCCAATCCAATGCTGGTAGGAGCCATCGAGCTGATGAAGGCCGAGGACACGCCCGCGCACCGCAATATGTTCATGGGAGAGCTGACCAAGGCCAGCTTCCTCTCCCCGGCTATGATAGACCCGGCCCCCACGGAGGATGCCGAGGGCAAGCTCGTCCTGGCCCCGAACAGCAAGGTCCAGTTCCCCATGCTGAACACGCCGGACGGCGCGAAGTTCTTCATGGCCTTCACGGACACGGCAGAGTACGAGAAATGGCAGGAGAAGAACCAGAAGTTCCCGTACTTCGCGCTGAAGCTGGAGGAATACGCCGCCATGATACTGCGCCGCGATCCCAAGGGGAACCTCTGCCCCGCCCTGGGCATGGTGATCAATCCCTTCGGGGCCAACATCATCCTGCCCAGGGAGATGCTGGCCAGCATGATGTCCGCCAGGGCGGCCCAGGCCAAGCAGGCGGCCCAGAAGCAGAAGAAGTGATCGGGGCCGGCGGTCGGACAAGATGGAAAAAATAGGCTAAAGAAAGCCGCGAACATGTCGATATACTTAGTACAGGAAAGCAGTTCGGCCGACTGCGCCGAGTACAGATTAGATATGGACACCACGGATGGTATTTATGCAGGGAAAGGATTTCCTTGTCTAAATGCCATTTTTTTATGCCGTTCCCGATGGGAAGCAGGGAGGGGATTCCGGGCGCGATGCGATGCCGCTGATGTGACAGATGTATCGGCGTGGCGGAAAGCCTGCAGGGACGGCCATGGGCCTTCGGCAGAGGATGCCCCAGGGCCCATTGGGGGGACAGGATGGAAACCATAAAAAGTCCGCCAGGAGGACGGGATCCGCATCAGGGAGGGTGGGTGACCGGAGGGCCTGCAGGACGGGTGGACATGAAGGAGTGGAAAAATTTGAAGATTGATTCCGGTACAGTGGGAATGGCGTCCTCCAGGAGCTACCATTCCACGGCTGTTTCCATGAGAAGGTTTACCATATGGAAAGGAACAGCGATGAGAGGGGGCCTGTCGGGAGGCCAGGGAGCCTTGGACACCGCCCTGGGCGGCGGCTCGGCGGATGCCTGGGGCACGGCAGGAGCGGATGGGAAGAATGCCCGGACAGGCGCGGGCCAGTCTGCCACGCTCCAGGACTGGCAGGGCCGCCTGCAGAGCAGAAGCTCCAACGTGGCGGTCAGGAATTCCGCCAGCGACACCCTGGCTAATATCCGCCAGACCACCATACGCTACATTTATGACATCCTGTTCTCCGCCAGGAGGAACCGCTTCGGCCAGTGGGGGCAGAACCGGGCCATGACGCCCTATGAGTCCCTGACCCAGCAGAACGGGAGCGGCGCTATGGATGCCCAGAACGGCAATGCCTCATCCGGTGCCCAGAACGTAGACGGTACAGGCGGCCTGGTCCAGGACGGGCTGCAGGGCCTGTCCTTTGGGAGCATCGCCAATATGCGGGTGCTCTCCTATGTGAACGAAACGATAAAAGTGGAATCCGAGGAGACCAGCTTCTCCACAGTGGGCAAGGTGCGCACGGCGGACGGCAGGGAGATTGAGTTCAATGTAAACGTAGGAATGAGCCGCACCGTCCAGGAGCGCTATATGGAGAGCCTGCAGCTTGGCTTCACCATGTGCGATCCTTTGGTCATCAACCTGGACACGGACATCGCCTCCCTCTCCGACCAGACCTTCTATTTCGACATAGACGCGGACGGGGAGCTGGACGAGATATCGCAGCTGGGTCCGGGCAGCGGATACCTGGCCCTGGACAAGAACGGCGACGGCCAGATCAACGACGGCAGCGAGCTCTTCGGCACCGCTAGCGGCAACGGCTTCGCGGATCTGGCCCAGTACGATGAGGACGGCAACGGCTGGATCGACGAGAACGATGCCGTCTGGGAGAAGCTGAAGATCTGGTGCAAGGACGAGGAGGGCAACGATGTGCTCTACCGGCTGGCGGATAAGGGCGTAGGCGCCATCTGCCTGCAGAACGTTTCCACGGATTTCACGCTAAAAGGCAATTCCGGCCAGACCCAGGGCGCCATCCGAAACAGCGGCGTGTTCCTCTACGAGAACGGCGCGGCGGGCACGGTACAGCATGTGGACGTGGCGAAATACCAGGCACAGGCCTGAGGAGACAGGACAATTTGATACGAAATCGGAGAAAGACGGCTTTTCGGAAAGAGAAGCTGTCTTTTTTCATGCATAATTCCATTCCGTTAGGGCAAACTGTTAGCGAGAAAACGAATATCACAGATTTTGGGATATTTGGATATCAATATCAGTTTGCTTTGAAAGAAGAAGGAAGGGAAGGCAGCTATGAGAAAAAACAGAAGGAACAATGCGAAAAAGGAGCGCACCATCATGATCGCGTCATCGGTGTTCGTGCTGGCGGCACTGACCATGACGGGGATCTACATGAAGTCCAACAACACGGAGGAGCAGGGCGACGGTTACACCATCGACTTCACGGCCCTGGAGGACAATGTGGAGGACAAGCACGAGGAGATCGCCCAGAACAAGCCGGTGGAGGACAAGGCGGATACGAAAAAGAATGCGGTTGCAGACGGAAAGCCGGATGCCGCCAAGGAAGTCGCCGGAAAGGATGACGACCTGGACTATCTGCCCATGGAGGCGGGCTCCCCGCTGGTGACCATACCGGGGCTGACGGACGGTGCCGTGGAGGGGATGCCGGAGGATATAGGGAGCCAGGACACCATTGCCCAGGAGCCTGAGATATCGATGGAGAAGCCGGAAGCGGGGACGGATGACGATGCGGACGCCACGGCCACGCCGGACGCGCCCCAGGAGGAGGCCGGGAGCGCTGAGGATGCAGGGGCGGCGGAGAGCGCCGACAGCACGGACGGCAGCGCGGTAGCCGCGCCCACGCCGCATTTTGCGGAGAGCGAGGGGCTGCTGCGGCCGGTGAGCGGCGAGGTGCTGATCCCTTTCAGCATGGACGGCGGCGTCTACTTCTCCACGCTGGATCAGTTCAAGTACAATCCGGCCCTGATGCTGGCCGCGGAGCAGGGAGTCGCCGTGACGGCCTGCGCGGACGGCATAGTCACGACTGTTTTTGAAAATGAGGAAATCGGACATGCGATCACTGTGGATCTGGGGGACGGCTATCAGATTACTTACGGCCAGCTGGATGCGATACAGGTGATGGAGGGCAGCTATGTGGAGCCGGGGCAGGTCATCGGGTTCATTGCTGCTCCCACCAAGTATTTCAGCCTGGAGGGGAGCAATCTGTACCTGAAGCTCACCCTGAACGGCGCGCCGGTGGATCCGGAGGTGCTCCTGCAGTAAGGATGTCTGAGGAGTGTCGCGGCGGCGCGTCCGGGAGGTTGACATGTATATTATCGGTGGTACGATCAAGACCATGGCCGGCCCGGATATCAGGGACGGGTATGTCCGGATCCTGGACGGAAAGATCGCGGAGGTCGGAAAGCGGGATGGGGCGCTCCATCCCGCGGAGGGCGAGCGGGTCATCCTGGCCCGGAACGGCCTGGTCATGCCGGGGCTGATAGAGGCCCACTGCCACATGGGCATCACGGAGGAGAAGAAGGGCATGGAGGGGGACGACTGCAACGAGACGGTGGATCCCGTCACCCCCTACCTGCGGGCGATCGATGCCGTGAACACCATGGACGCGGCCTTCGACGACGCCGTCCGGGCAGGCATCACCTCGGCCATGATAGGCCCCGGCAGCTCCAACGTGGTGGGCGGCCAGTTCGCCTTTCTCAAGACCAGGGGCAGGCGGGTGGACGGCCTGGTGGTGAAGGCCCCGGCGGCCATGAAGGTGGCTTTCGGGGAGAATCCCAAGGTCAACTACTCCGGCCAGGGGAAAAGCCCCTCCACCCGGATGGCCATTGCCGCCATGCTGCGGGAGGAGCTGACGAAAGCTTTCTCTTACCGGGAGCAGAAGAGGAAAGCGGCCGAAAACGGGGAGGATTTCCAGCAGGACTTCCGGCTGGAATGCTGGCTGCCCGTGCTGAACCGGGAGATTCCTATAAAGGCCCATGTGCACCGGGTGGACGACATCTTCACGGCAGTGCGGATCGCAAAGGAGTTCGACCTGAAGATGACCCTGGACCACTGCTCCGAGGGGCACCTGATCGCGGAGGAGCTGGCGGCGGAGGGCTTTCCCGCCATCGTAGGCCCCGACCTGGCCAGCAGAAGCAAGATCGAGGTGCAGAACATGGCCTTCAAGACCGTGGGCGTCCTGAATCAGGCGGGGGTCATGACCGCCATCACCACGGACCATCCGGTGTCATTGATCCAATCCCTGCCCCTGTGCGCGGGGCTGGCGGTGAAGGCGGGCCTGGCGCTGGAGGAGGGGTATAGGGCCATCACCATCCATCCCGCCGTGATCTGCGGCGTGGCGGACAGGGTGGGCAGCCTGGAGGTGGGGAAGGACGCGGACATCGCGGTCTTCACCGGGAACCCCATGGAGGTGTTCACCCGGACGCTGTATACCATCATCGACGGGGAAATCGCATATGAGGCCCAGGGGGCCAGGGAGGCAGTGTAGGCTGCCTTCTTTTGCGTTTCCGGGGCCGGATTTTCGATTTCGGTTGATTCCCGCGGCCTTTCTTAGTATAATGAAAAAGCCGGCCGAACCGTGGCTGTCATGTATCGGCAGGCGGCGGAATAAGTATCAATAGAATGGCTGGGGAGAGTATTCAGAAAGGCGAGGCTTCATATGAAAATCGTAGTGTTGGCAGGAGGAATCAGTTCGGAGCGGGACGTGTCGCTGAGCACCGGCGGCATGATATATCGCGCATTTCGGAAAAACGGGCATCGGGCGATTCTGCTGGATGTGTACTTAGGGTATGAGGGGGATTCGGAAGGGATATTTGAAAAGGATGCGGACTGGGCGGCGCAGGTGAGCGCGGTGGGGGAGGAATGCCCGGACCTGGAGGCCGTGAAGGCATTGCGGGGCAGCGGCGGAAGAGGGTTCTTCGGCCCCCATGTGCTGGAGATCTGCGGCCAGGCGGATTGCGTGTTCCTGGCCCTGCACGGGGTGGGCGGCGAGGACGGCAGGGTCCAGGCATGCTTCGACCTGCTGGGCATCCCCTACACGGGGGCGGATTTCACGGGCTCCTGCCTGGCCATGGACAAGGGCATCACAAAGGACCTGTTCCGGGCATATGGGATTCCCACGCCCCAGGGCATACGGCTGAAGCAGGGGGAGTGCGAAGAAGCGTATGTCCCTTATCCCCGTATCGTCAAGACCTCCTGCGGCGGCTCCAGCATCGGCGTCTGCATCGCCAATGACCCTTCGGAATACGAGGCGGCCAAGGCGGAGGCCTTCCGGTACGGCGGGGAGGCAATCGTGGAGCAGTACATCAAAGGCAGGGAGTTCTCCGTGGGGGTCATGGACGGGAAAGCGCTGCCGGTGATAGAGATGGCCCCCAAGGAGGGCTTTTACGACTACAGGAACAAATACCAGGCCGGCACCACCGTGGAGACCTGCCCCGCCCGAATCCCGGAGGAGAAGAGCCTGCGGATGCAGGAGATCGCGGAGCAGGTGTTCGCGGTATTGCGCCTGAAAAGCTACGCCCGGATGGACTTCATCATGAGCGGGGACGGGGAGATTTACTGCCTGGAGGCCAATACCCTGCCGGGGATGACGCCCACCTCCCTGCTGCCCCAGGAGGCGGCTGCCGTGGGCATGGACTTCGGGCAGCTCTGCGAGGAGATCCTGCGGATGGCCCAGGGACGGGCATGAGGGGCTGCTGCGATTTCCGCGCGGTTCCATAAGAAAAGAGACAGGGAAAGGATGGGAGATAGGCCATGATGGATTTGACGATAAGAGAGATAGCCCAGGCCTGCGGCGGGAAGCTGGTGGTACAGGGCGGAGGGGCAGACGGTGACACATGTGTCACTTCTGTGGTCATCGACTCCCGGGCCGTGGAGCCGGGCGGGGTGTTCATCGCCACGGTGGGAGAGCGGGTGGACGGGCATAGCTTCATAGCCGCCGCCTTCGCCAAGGGCGCGGTGCTGGCGGTGACCCAGAAGAGACCGGAGCAAGTGGAGGGAGCAAAGAGGGCTGAGGCGGCGATGGCAGGGCGGCAGCCCGGCAGTTCTGGTGAGACCTGGGGCTGTTATGTCCTGGTGGAGGACACCCTCCAGGCCTTAAAGGACATCGCGGAGGCCTATCGAAAAAAGCTTTCCGTAAAAATCATAGGCATCACCGGCAGCGTGGGCAAGACCAGCACCAAGGAGTTCATCGCGGC
>CAMTBF010000191.1 GCA_947068385.1 uncultured Lachnospiraceae bacterium | reverse complement strand
GCGGCAGATACGTAATCGTCTGGATCACCTTCTTTGTCCTGGGCCATATGATCTCATTTATGACTAATGCGAAAATAATGGGGACCGGAAAGACAAATATAAGGTTCATCACGGACAGTACCAGTGTATTCCGGATCAATCGCCAAAAATAGTAGCTGGACATGAACCCCTTTATATGCTTAAGCCCTACCCACCTGACTCCTTCGCCTATGATCGGCTTGCCCGGCAGATAATCCTGGAATGCGATCAATATGCCATACATAGGCCTATAGCAGAACAGGAACAGCAATATGATTCCAGGGAGCATAAACAAATACAGTATGGCATTCTCCTTTATGGTCCTCCTGCGCTTTGCCTTCCTCAATTCCGGCATATCGATTTCATGCTTCCTTCTCGTTGCTTCTTTGGCCATTGTACAATCCCTCCTTACATTTACAGTATTGCACATTCCTTTCATATTTTCTCAGTCTTTTTTGTGCAAAATATTTACTTTTTTGTTCTGAGTTCTTCCCAGAATTCCGGCAGCGCCCTTTTTCCCGCTTCTGTCACGGGCTTTATCCATTTTCCGCTCCTGGTATAGCCTATTTCGAATATGAGGCGGATTATTTCGTCCATATAGATGCAGGCAAACACTGCGAGGAACGGCAGATGAAGCACCAGGCCGGCTGTCAGGGTTGCCGGGACGCTGATCAGGAACAGGCCGCTGATCTCCAGCACCGCGCCGAATACCGGTTCTCCGCTGGCACGGTAGCAATTTGTAATCGTGAAATTACAGGCGCGGAGCGTTCCGGCTGCCAGAAAGATCACAAGCATATATTTTCCGTAGAACATGGCTTCCGCCCCCAGCCCGAAAAGCGCCAGCACTGGTTCGTTCACGATAAGGATAGCCAGGCAGACCATAAATGTTATCATGCTGCCAAAGACGGCGAATTTTTTCATATATCGATATCCCTTCATATGCCGTCCTGCGCCAATCTCGTTTCCTACCAGTACGCAACAGGCCTCTGTGACCCCTCCATAAAAGGCAAAAACCATCCCCTGCAGTGCCTGGAATGCCGCTACGGCCGCAATCGCCGATTCCGACTGCCGTCCGATCACGACGTTCATCAGCATCTGCCCGAAGCCGTACAGAATCTCGCTGCACAGGATCGGAAAGGCTTTGCCCAGATACTGCCTGGAAAACCCTCCCTTCCAATCGAACATGTCCTGCAGCCTCAGCCTGGCCGTGCACTGGCTGCGCAACAGAAAATGGAAGAGGATCCCCACATTCACCGCTGCGGACACCAGTGTGCCCACAGCCGCTCCTGCCACCCCCATCTTAGGCATTCCGAACCGTCCGTAGATCAGAATCCAGTTCAATATGAGATTCACGAACATTCCTGTCACAGAGCCGATCAGCGGTGCCCTTACCCGTTCCGTGGAGCGCATCAGATAGCTCAGGAGCGTCACGGCGACCTGCAGCGGATACGCGAATCCAGCGATGCGGATATAGGGGAGCCCTGCCGCCACGATATTCGCTTTGTCCGTATATATCCCCAGTATGAATTCCGATTTCCACACGGCCAAGCCGCAAAATGTCAGCGCCACCGCCATCATGCAGGTAATGGCTATGCCAAACACCCTATTGATTCCTTTCTCATCCCGCACTCCCCAATACTGGGCAAAGAACAGCAGCGCGGCTGCAGCAAAGCCATAAGTGCAGGCATTCGTCAAAGAAAAAAACTGGGAGGAGATTCCCACGGCCGCCATGGCCAGCTCTCCCTCGCTTCCGATCATAATGGTATCGACCATACCGGCAGTGGTAGCGAGAAGGTTCTGGAGCCCGACAGGCAGCGCGATGGAAATCACGGCACCCAGAAAGCTTTTATCCCTATTTTCCTGTATCTTCATTCGTTATCCTTTCTGACTAATGGCATCCGCAAAAAAGGAGGCTGCCGCACTGATCGGGAATCCAGTACGGCAGCCCTTTTTGCGCACAAGGGTCAATTGCTGTTGCAGTGGCGGCGCGTATTATGCAGGGTCGTATTCATATGGATATTCATGGTGCTGTCGTTGAACAGGATCAGCTCATCCCTGCTGTCGCCCAGGATATCTGCAGGATACCAGTACACCCATCCCCCGCAGAGCCCACCCTCCGGTGCCGTAAAGGAAATCGTCTCTATGACGCAGCCATGGATGTCCATAATCTCAATGATGCCGCTGCCGGTCTGGCGCAGGATGCTGTCATGTTCGCCGTTCCAGTCCATCACGCCGAAGCCTGGCCTGTCGGATGTCTCCTCTGACCAGATTTTATTCCCATACCAGTCATAAATCGTAGCCCTCTGGCCGCAGGCGACTCCCTTGTTCGTCAGATCAATGCCGTCGTGGTAGTTCGCCGCTCCCGGGACATGATCCTGTACCAGAAACTGGCGCGGCCCATATTTAGGATCCGTGCTGAACCGCCCCACGTTGAGCACCTGCAGATGCCCACCGTCCTTTTCCCACAGGACCTTTCCGTCCGGCGTGATCATCCGCAGCTTGTCCGCGATGGTGACGATTCTGCGCTCCGGCAGGTCGTCCAAAATGTACGCGCCATCGTGATGGCCGCATACGCCCGGAATCTGCCAGAGAATCGTACCGTCCGAGTCGATCAGCGTGTTCGTGATGAACACCTCGTCCAGGCCGTCCCCGTCTATGTCCCCCACGGCAGGCCAATGGCCCAGGTCGGCTTTCAGCCCTTCCTTGGACACATGCCATAGGACCGTGCCGTCATTGGCTATCGCCCACATGTTCCAGTAGCGGTCCTTCGCCAGCAGGTTCGGCTTGCCTGTGCCGTCGAAATTGCAGATGGCGATGCAGTCGTCCGCAGGCGCGGGGATGGGAATCTCCTGCTTCACTTCCCCGGTGGCGCCATTGAGGACGACGAGATGGGCATCCCCCTCGTACTCAAAGGCCTGCTCCGTCGCCAGATCCGGATCCATGCGCAGCTCCTTTTTGGTAGGGTTCATCTTGTCCACGTAATCCCCTTTGGAATAGCACCACATATGGGCAGACTTATAGTAGGCCTGTCTGACATAGATCACTTCGTTCCATCCGTCCCCGTCCCAGTCAACCACCTGTGCCGGAAAGCTGGAATAGCACCAGTTGCAGTGCTCCAACAGCTCCCCATGCTGCCAGAGGACATTCCCCTTCTGGTCAAGGGCGGTGACGGCGCAGATCTCCCGGTTCATAGGATAGGCCTGGATCAGGACGAATTCCGCGTAGCCGTCATTGTTCAGGTCGCCGATGCGGAGCTTCCTGATACCGGGGTCTTCGATTTTAAAGCTGCTGATAAGACGAGATGACATAACAATTTCCTCCTTATGTGTCGTGAATTCTGCATATTTGAAACCTTGCCCACTGCTTGGCTTCTTTCCATTCAGAGCCAAGGCGGGCCGCCACAGAAGCCATCCAGGCCGTGCCCAGGGGAAGCGCATCCTCATCTGTCCGGAAGCTTCCGCTATGGTGCGCATAGTCCGTCCGTTTTTCACTGTCCGCAATGCCCAGCTGCGCGTAGCAATACGGCGCGATTCTTCCGTAATTGGCGAAATCATCGCCCAGCATCATGGTCTGCTGGGTACCTACAGCATCGGCAGAAACCAGCCTGCGTGCGCATTCTTCCACGACTTTGGCTGCCCTTGGGTCATTGCGCACCACATCGCTTACGCGGATATCTTCAACCTCCGCTTCGCATCCATACATATGCGCCGTATTCTCCGCATAGCGCTTGAGGCTTTCGGAGGCCTTGGCCCGGGTCTCCTCCCGAAGGGTCCGTATCGTCCCCTTCAGTACAGCCTCCTGGGCGATGATATTCCCAGCCGTCCCTCCATGGAAGCTGCCGATGGTGAGCACTGCCGGTTCCATGGGGGACACCGCCCTGGATACCACCGTCTGCAGGGATGTCACCAGAGATGCCCCCGCCACGATGGCATCCGCGCATCTTTCCGGCGTGGCACCATGCCCGCCCTTTCCCCGCAGACGAATCGTGAACATATTGACCGCCGCGCTCACTGCCACAGGAGCTACATGCAGCGTCCCCGATTCATAGGGGCTCCATACATGGATTGCAAAGAAGACGTCTACATCATCCACAAGGCCGGTTGCAATCACCTGATCCGCGCCATTCTCCCCCTCTTCCGCAGGCTGGAAAATGGCCTTCACTCTGCCGCGCCATTCTCCCGGATGCCTTTTCAGGATGCTTATGGCACCCAGGCCAATGGCCATATGGGCATCGTGGCCGCAAGCGTGCATGACCCCTTCCGTCTCCGATGCATAGGGAAGGCCTGTCTCTTCCTTCACCGGAAGCGCATCCGTGTCGCACCGCAGCCCTACAGTCGCACCCTCAATGCCGCTGTCGAGCACCGCTATGGTGATATTGTCCGCCGGGGCCAGCCAGGAGACTCCCATGTCGTCCAGCTCTTTCCTGATATAGAGGTTCGTCTGCCGTTCTTTATGCGCCACTTCGGGATGGCGGTGCAGATGTCGATAGACCGCTGTCATATCCCCTTTCATGCTCCGGGCTTCTTTCAATATCTCTCCCTCTGTCAGCATTGGAATCACTTAACCCCCTCCTGCCGCAAAAATTCCGCTACGAAGGCATCATCGTTCAGATGCGGGTACTGTCGATAGACGCGGTCGATTTCCTCCCTCTGTCCCGGCGAGAGCGTCTCGTCCGGATCCAGGCACCAGATTCCGGGCATCAGTCCCTGGCGGAAAAGGACCTGGTGGATCCCGGCGATGCAGCCTGCAAATCCGCCCGCCACGTCAAAGAACGCGCTGTTTGCATCCGTAATCTGGGCAGCCAATGTCAACCATTCCGGTTCAATCGCCGCATTCGCTCCGCGCTCCTTTATCCTCCGGAAGATTTCCACCGCTGTGTGCGTCCATACCGCCCAATGTCCCAGCAGGCCTCCCGCAGTCCGCACCGTGTACACGCGCCCATCCTCCTGGAACCTGTACTCCGTCAGCAAATCCACTATTATATTGTCGTCATTTCCCGTATAGAGCGCGACCTCCCTTCCGGAAAACGCAATGGCCCTTGCCACATCGATTGTCAGATAGCGGTTGAATGCCGCGCATTTCACCGCCACTACACCCTTGATGGCGCAGATTGCCTCCCAATACTGATAGGAGAAGATCCGCCCGCCCACAGCCTGCTGAAGATAGAAGCCCACCACATCTATAATGTCCGCTACCCGTTTTGTCCGCTCGATCAGAGCTTCTTCACTCTCGGATTCCAATCCGCCGGGGCTGAGCAGGACTGCGTCATATCCCAGCTCCTTTGCAAGCCTCGCCTCTTCCCGGGCCTGGCCGACAGGGCCGCAGGCACCTGCAACTGCCAGAATCGTCCTGCCGCTTTTTCCCCGATAGGCCTCAATCTCATCCAGCGCTGTTTCCAGAACCTTTTCCAGCAGGCGGGTCCCCGGATCGCGGATTTCGAACTGTGTCGTATGTACTGCCACTGCGATTCCGTCCACGCCGCAGGCCAGATAATACCGTATCAGCCTCCTCTGCCCCGCCTCGTCGAACTGCCTCTTTTCATTCAGGACCAATGGCAATGCCGGGATGAACGCTCCCTCCAAAAGTAGATCCTTCGCCTTTGCCTGCATCAATATCTCCCTCTCTGTTCCTCAAAGTGCGTGGGCTTTCCCAGCTGTCTCCCTCCCGCGAGCACCCACTCGGCCTGCAGGCGGATCAGTTCGTCGATGCCCATGTTGGGATATCCGAACAGGCCGATGCACTTCGATGAATTGCTGAGCAATGCCACATCTGCCGGAACTCCCGTGAAGGCCACTTCCCTTCCCAGCCGCTTGGCCAGCGCCAGCGATGCCGATTTCGTAGAGACGATCTCCGGCCCCGTCACATTCAGGTATTCCACGCTTTCGCTTGCCAGCTTTAGGGAGCGGATCGCCACCTCGCCCACATAATGCTGGGATACACAGTTGAAGGCCGGCACGTTCAGGGATACGGGCTCTCCGGCGAGAATCTTCTGGGCCAGATCGAACAGCACGCCATAGCGCAGATCGATTGCGTAATTCAGGCGGTAGATCAATACCTTCGCCCCGTAATGCTTCGCCGCGTACTCAAAAATCCGTTCCCGCCCCAGGGAGCTCATTCCATACTCGCCCACCGGTTCGGGCACCGTCTCCTCCGTGCAGCCGCCGTCCTCCAGCCTGCTGAACGGATACACATTGCCCGTGGAGAAGACCACATAGCGCGCCGCCCCGAAATGCTGTGCGATCATGGCAGGAACCGCCACGTTCATCTCCCATGTCTCACAGGCGCTTTCACAGGTTCCGAATTTTCTGCCCACCATATAAATGATGTTCTCCACTTTGGGCAATGCCCTTATCTGAGCCGCGTCCGTCAGATCGGCCATGATCATGGCCACATTTTCCCGCTTCAGCAGATCTACGGCATATGGGTCGCTGAACCTGGCAACCGCGTATATCCTACGCGCCCTGGCACATCTGTCGCACGCACGCTTCAGCATGACCGACAAGGTTGTCCCCACTTTGCCGGCCGCTCCCAGGATCATGATGTCCCCTTCTATATCCTCAAGATCCTTTACCAAAGCTTCGGTGGGTTCTGTAAGCATATCATCCAGCTGTTCCTCAGTCAACATATTCTTGTTCTCCTACTCTCCTGCTTTTCATTAGGTTTCTTTATTATTGCATATTTTATCTGTATTTTCTCAGCCATTCTTGAACAAAAAACCCACTTTTTTATCCTGAATCCTACGCCCTGATTTTTCACATTTACTTTCCTCCTTCTTTCGTGTATAATGAGCCGTATGAGTAATCACAGAAAGAGGCCATAGCAAAATGCAGATATATACGTCATACAAATCTGCTTTCCGCGCCTGTATGGATACGCAGGCATACGCGATCGCACATTTGCACCACCTGGCGAAAAACACGAATATCGATACCACCGGGTGTTACAAGATATTTTTTCCAATGTCC
>CAMTBF010000190.1 GCA_947068385.1 uncultured Lachnospiraceae bacterium | reverse complement strand
CCATTTCATCTCCTGGGTCGTGGCGGGCAGCATGATTTTCATGCTGCTCTCCAACGAGGGCATTGTCAATGATATTCTGATGAGGCTGGAGATCGCGCAGCAGCCGATTCCGTTTTTGACGGAAGGGAAATATTATTGGGCCATGTATACCATCGCCAATATCTGGAAAGGGATGGGATGGTCCTCCATCATTTATCTCTCCGCTATGTCCAGCATGGACTCGGAGCTGATGGAGGCAGGCGCGGTAGACGGAATGGGAAGGCTGGGCGCGGTCCGCTATGTCATTCTGCCGGCGATTCTGCCCACTATCGTGGTACAGTGGATTCTGGGAATCGGCGGGATCCTGAATGCGGGCTTTGAACAGCATCTGGTACTGGGCAATGCGTCCACACAGAACTACTGGGACGTCATTGACACCTATTCCTATCGATACGGCATTCAGTTAGGCTATTATTCCGTTGGTACAGCTGTGGGACTGATGAAGTCCATCATCGGCGTGGGACTGGTATGGGCGACCAACTGGTTCTGCCGCAAGAAGCTGGACACGGCGATTTTCTGAGGAGGGGTAGGGATGAGTCGTCCATTTTACATCAAACAGACCAAATCAGGGCGCGTGTTCGATGCCCTGAACCTGGTGCTCATGCTGGCCATTCTTGTGGTGGTGGTCTATCCGTTCATCAATGTGCTGGCAATCTCTTTCAACGATGGGTATGATGCGGTGCGCGGAGGCATCTATCTGTGGCCCAGGGTGTTCTCCCTGGAGAATTATAAGTTTGTCCTTGCGGACAGCAGCCTTGTGCGGGGCTTTTTCGTATCTGTGGTGCGGACGATGGTGGGCACTGCGACAGCTGTCCTGGGCAACGCCCTGCTGGGCTATATCGTGAGCTGCAGACAGTTCAGGGGCAGGAAATTCATGCGCATCCTGTTCTTGATCACCATGTATTTCGGCGGCGGGCTGATTCCGGTGTATCTGCTCATGACCAGGCTGGGCCTTGTGAATACGCTGGCGGTGTACTGGCTGCCCTCCATCTTCAGCGCCTACTATATGCTGCTGTGCGCGTCTTATATCCAGAATCTGCCGGAGGCGCTTTTTGAGGCGGCGCGGGTGGACGGGGCCAGCGAGCTGCGGATCTTCACACAGTTCATCATCCCCTTGAGCGTTCCGATGCTGGCCTGTATCTCGATTTATGTAGGGGTAGGGCACTGGAATTCCTGGTTCGATGTGAACCTGTACAGCAAGAACGGCACATGGGACAATCTGCAGATCATCCTGTACCGTATCCTGAACCAGACCAACGCCATCAACAAGATACAGGATTCCGCGGTTCTGGCGGAGAAGATGCGGGGCATTCAGCCGCTGACTGTGCGCGCGGCCATTACTATCATAGTGGTGACGCCGATTCTCGTGATATACCCGTTCTTCCAGCGGTACTTCGTCTCCGGCATGACATTGGGAGCGGTGAAGCAATAAAATATAAACGGAATAAGGAAAGGCAGGAGACCTATGGTCAGGAAAGGAAGAATCGAATTTACCACATCGGACGAAACATGGAACGCGGGATTCGCCTGGGCGAAGGAACAGGCGCTGGCCTACAGCCATGAGGGGGATCTGGTGGGGGAATGGTATGAGGCGGCGCTGCCGGACAGGCAGGCATTCTGCATGCGGGATGTGGCGCATCATGCAAAAGGAGCGGAGGCGCTGGGGCTTGGGCGGCATACCAAGAACATGCTGCTCAGGTTTGCCCAGGGGATAGCGGAGAGCAGGCAGTTCTGCAGCTTCTGGGAGATAGACAAGGACTATCGGCCCTGCCCGGTGGACTATGCAAACGACCAGGATTTCTGGTACAACCTTCCGGCGAACTTTGATGTCATGGATGCCTGCTACCGGATGTACTGCATGACCGGGGACAGGGACTATCTGTTCCAGTCGGATTTCGTGCGGTTCTACCGGATGACGGTGGAGGAATATGCCAGGTGGTGGGACAGGGACGGGGACGGCCTGCTGGAGCGCAGGTATCCGGACGCTAGGCTCGGGATTCCGTCCTACTGCGAGGACAGCCGCTTCGCCCGGGCCCAGGCGCTGATAGACATGCTGGCCATCGAAATCAGGGGCTACCGCTCCGCCCAGGCCATTTTCAGTGGCCGGGGGGAGCAGGACAGGAGCGCCCGTTGCGGTGAAATGGCATGCAGGCTGGAGGAGATGCTCCGGACACAGTGGTGGGACTCCGGGGAGCAGCGCTTCTACCAGGTGAAGGATGAGGACGGCAAGCTGCGGCACAGCGACGAAATCGGGCATTCCCTGAGCCTGAGCTATTATCGGGTGCTCCGCGACCCGGACAGGCTTAAGGTTCACCTGGACGGCCTCCATGAGGCGGGGCTTAAGGGGGTCAATGTGGAGAGCCTGTCCCATTATCCCGTGCTGTTCTACCAAAACGGAGATTCCGAGCGGGGAGCGTACTGGCTGAAGGAGCTGATCTCACCCGGGCTCTTCCGCAGGGAATACCCGGAGGTGTCCTACGGGGCCATAGAGGCATTTGTATATGAAATGGCAGGCATCCGCCCTGACGGGCCCGGGGCGGCCATAGAGATCGTCCCCAGGCTCCCCGATGGGATCACATGGTTCGAAATCAGAAATGTCCCTTTTCTGGAAGGGGAATTTGATGTATCATGGAGGGAGGGGGCCCTGTCCGTGAAGAACCGCACGGGACAGCCCATCACCGTGAACGGGAAAAAAGTGGAAGAGCAGGAGGTATGACGCATGGAAGCGCCTATAGTGAGAAGAGGGGCATGTTTCCTGACCGGATGGGAACAGAAGCAGCTGGAGGGGGAGGCGGAGGTCTTCCGGTTTTATCTTGGCGGGCAATCTTCCGGTGACCCGGCGGAAGGGGAGGAAGTCCTGCTGGAATGGAGCATGCCCTATGTGGACATGGCCGGAATCTGGAGCCCGCTTTGCGGCATGAACCGCTCCATAGACGCGGACTACGGGCGTTTCCGGGAGAGCATGACCGCCAGGTCCGCGCCGGTGGCGTGCCTTTTCGGCGAGGACGGGGGAAACCGGTGCACGGTGGCGGTGTCCGAGACCAGAGAGCGGATCGGCATCCGGGCCGGCGTGCGGGAGGAGAACGGCATGTTGGTTCTACAGGTGCGTTTTCCCGTATGCATCCTGAAAAAGGCTGTCCCAGAGGCGGGAGGCTCCTATGAGCTGGACGTGCGGATGGACACGGGAAGGCGGCCCTTCTATCAGGCCGTCCAGGCGGTGGCGAAATGGTGGGAGGAGGAGTGCGGCATCCTGCCTGTCCTGACGCCGGAGGCGGCCAGGGAGCCGGTGTACTCCACCTGGTACGCATACCACCAGAACCTGTTCGCGGAGGAGATTGAGGAGGAATGCCGCCTGGCTGCAGAGCTGGGATTCCGGACCGTGATCCTGGACGACGGCTGGCAGACGGAGGACAATAACCGGGGCTATGCCTTCTGCGGGGACTGGCAGGTCTCCGGGAGGAGGTTCCCGGATTTTGGGGAGCATGTCAGGAAAGTCCATGCCATGGGGCTGAAGTACATGATCTGGTACAGCGTGCCCTTCCTGGGGATTCATTGCGGGAAGTGGGAGGAATACAGGGACATGCTCCTGTCCTTTGACGACAACCCGCTGATACAGGCGGGCGTGCTGGATCCCCGGTACAAAAAGGTGCGGGACTATCTGGCGGACACCTATGAGCGGGCCGTCAGGGATTGGGACCTGGACGGGCTGAAGCTGGACTTTGTGGATTGCATCGTGGAGCAGGCGGATTCCCCGGCCTACGATCCGGAGGGGATGGATTTCGAGAGCGTCCAGGAGGCCCTGGACTGCCTGATGCGCACGGTGTATGAGCGGCTTTCCGCAAAGAGCGGCGATATCATGATAGAATTTCGCCAGGGCTATATCGGCCCCAACATGCGCCGGTACGGGAACATGTTCCGGGTGGCGGACTGCCCGGACTCGGCGATCCGCAACCGGGTGGGCACGGTGGACCTGCGCCTGCTCAGCGGCCGGACGGCGGTGCACAGCGACCCGCTGATGTGGCATGAGGACGAGGCGCCGGAAGCGGCGGCGATCCAGATCATCTCCAGCATCTTCTCCACGCCCCAGATTTCCGTGAAGATGAAGGCCCTCACGCCCGAAATGAGGGAGATGCTGCGGTTCTGGCTGGGCTTCATGGGGGAGAACAGGGCGCTTTTGCAGGAACAGCCCATCTGTGCCCTGGAACCCCATAACCTGTATCCGGTAGTCTGGACACAAAAGGACGGCAGGGCGATTACGGCGGTCTACAGCGGGAATCGTATCCTGAGGATTCCGGAGGGCGTGGCGGACTGGACTGTCCTGAACGGAACCAGGGAGGAGCGGCTGGTGCTGGATGTGGGGGATGCGGCCGGCTCTGTGGCGGTGACGGACTGCTATGGCAATCCGGCGGAAGGCGCGCCGGGCGAGAGGCAGGGGAGGTTCCTGGAGGTCAGGGTTCCGGTATCCGGGACAGTGCGCTGGGCTATCACATAACTTTCTCGCAAATCGTATTGTTCGCTTGCACAGAGGCCGGGGCCTGTGTTAGAATAGCCTGTGGGGGAAATCCGGCCGGAAGAAGGCGGCCGGTGAAAGCGAGGAGGTTATCATGCAATACGACATCATCATTGTGGGAGCGGGGCCGGGAGGCATCTTTTCCGCCTATGAGCTGGCCAAGGAGAGACCGGAGCTGAAGATCGCGGTCTTCGAAGCCGGGCACGCCCTGGAGAAGCGCCATTGCCCCATCGACGGGGAGAAGGTGAAGAGCTGCATCGGCTGTAAGTCCTGCTCCATCATGAGCGGCTTCGGAGGCGCGGGAGCATTTTCCGATGGAAAGTACAACATCACCAACGATTTCGGCGGCACGCTCCACGAGTATATCGGAAAGAAACAGGCCATCGATTTGATGGAGTACGTGGATGCCATCAACATGGAATACGGCGGGGAGGGGACGAAGAAATATTCCACCGCCGGGACCCAGTTCAAGAAGATCTGCATGCAGAACAAGCTAAAGCTCCTGGACGCCTCCGTGCGCCATCTGGGCACGGACATCAACTTCGTGGTGCTGGAGAATCTGTATGCGGCGCTGCGGGAGAAGGTGGAGTTCCGTTTCGACACGCCGGTAGACGCTATCTCGTTGACGGATGGAGGCTACGAGGTGCGCTGCGGGAAAGAGGCATACACCTGCGGGAAATGCATCGTGTCCGTGGGCCGCAGCGGCAGCAAATGGATGGAGAAGATCTGCCATGAGCTGGACATCCCCACGAAATCCAACCGGGTGGACATCGGCGTCCGGGTGGAGCTGCCCGCGGTGATCTTCTCCCATCTGACGGACGAGCTCTATGAGAGCAAGATCGTATACAGGACGGAGAAGTTCGAGGACAATGTGCGGACCTTCTGCATGAATCCCTACGGAATCGTAGTCAATGAGAATACCAATGGCATCGTCACGGTGAACGGGCACAGCTTCGAGAGCCCGGAGAAGCGCACGGAGAACACCAACTTCGCCCTGCTGGTGGCGAAGCATTTCTCCCAGCCCTTCAAGGACAGCAACGGCTACGGCGAGAGCATCGCAAGGCTGTCCAACATGCTGGGGGGCGGGGTCATCGTCCAGCGCTTCGGCGACCTGGTGAGGGGACGGCGCAGCAATGCCACCCGGATCGCCGAGGGGATGGTGACGCCCACCTTGGCCGCCACGCCGGGGGATCTGAGCCTGGTGCTGCCCAAGCGCATTTTGGACGGCATCATGGAGATGATCTACGCCTTAGACAAGATCGCGCCGGGCACCGCCAATGACGACACGCTGCTCTACGGCGTGGAAGTGAAGTTCTACAACATGGAGGTGGAGCTGGACGGGAACCTGGAGAGCAGGCACAGGGGCCTCTACATCATCGGCGACGGCAGCGGCGTGACCCACTCCCTGTCCCATGCCTCCGCCAGCGGGGTGTACGTGGCCAGGCGCATCCTGGGGAAGTAGGACTGCAGCTCGTGAATGAAAAAATATCCCCACAGCAGATTCATGCCGGGCATCTGCTGCGGGGATGTTTTTGCGTAAGGTTTAATTGCCGTCTTCCAGCATGTTCTGGAAGATATCTTTTAGCTCCTGTCATTCCTTGTTGTCCGGCGATGCTGGAAGTGTAAAGCTTTTTGAACCGGCCTTTCGGAGTGCGGCTCCCGGATCATCAGTCATCCAGTTCGTGAGTGAGCCGTTCTATTTCCTCGATGATTCCGCCAATATAGGCAATGGTATCCAGCAGCGGCCCGTCCGTGGTGATGTCGATTCCCGCCAGCTTCGCAAGGCCCACGGGATCCAAGGTGCTGCCCGCGGCCAGGACCTTCTTCCAGTCCTCCACGGCAGGCGCCCCTTCCGCCTCAATCCGTTTGCACGCCTGGGTGGCAACGGTAAGCCCCGCGCTGTAGGTGTAGGAGTACAGGCCCATGTAATAATGGGGCTGGCGCATCCAGGTGCGGGCTGCGTCGTCGGAGATTTCCACGTCGCTGCCCCAGAACTTCTCCAGGGTCTCCTTCATCAGGCGGTTCAGCACCTCCGCGTTCACGCTGCCGCCCGCGTCCACAATCCTGTACACCTTCCTCTGGTAGGCCGCCTCCATCAAATGAGTGACGAAATTATGATAATAAGTATTCCCGATCATGCAGGACAGCACCCAGCGGCGGAACCTCCTGTCAGGATTGGTCTTCAGCAGGTAATGGGCCATCAGCAGCTCGTTCATGGTGGAGGGGGCCTCCACGAAATAGGTAGACACATTAGTGTCGAAGATGGACCGGGCGCTGTTGCATGCCTTGAAATGCCCCGCATGCCCCAGCTCATGGGCCAGAGTGAACACGTCCGCCATGCGGTTGTTCCAGGACAGCAATATGAAGGAATTCTTCCCGTAGGGGCTGGCGCAGAAGCCGCCGGTGGACTTGCCCGCGTTCTGGGCGAAGTCCA
>CAMTBF010000189.1 GCA_947068385.1 uncultured Lachnospiraceae bacterium | reverse complement strand
CCTTATAGATGATTGTCTGAAGCGCCTGGTGGCGGTTCTCCACATCTCTGTCTCCGCAGTACATTATGCGCGGTGGTCCTCTTCCAGTTGAATTCCACCGCCGTCATCTTCACCAGCTCAGACGAAGTGACCGGCTCATGCGCCCAGATCATATCCGCGTATCTCGCCTCAATGACGCCTAATTGTATCTCTGCCATCTGTCTCCCTCTCCTTTTAAAGACCACTTGGTGTGGTCTCTATTACAGACTACACCAAGTGGTCTCAAATGTCAAGCCCTATCTCCTTCTCTCATAAATTCTTTTCCATATATCCGCATGTGAACGGGAAAAAACAAATCCTTTATCGCATCCTGTGTATCATCCAACGATTTCATATCCGGCAATTTCCAGAATATCCAATGCCCTTTGGTAATTTTCCTTTTTTGTCAGGACATAATCTGTATCGAAAGTCGATATCGCGAATACGCTAATCCCATTTTCCGCTAAAGCATTACAGATTCCGGACAAGATTCCAATCAGCGAAAAGTCCAGGGTTCCCTGAACACGGAATGCTTTCCACCCGTCCTCCCTCCGGGTCGCGTTAGGCGGCACATCGCCTGTCATGCACACCAGGGAGTTTTCCTCCTGCGTCTTGCCTGTAAAGCAGTATTCCGCGGTCAAATCCACCAGGGAATAGTCGGCCACTTTGCACACTGAAAAATCATAATCCATCTTTTTTATCTGCATATCGTTCTGTCCTCCTCGAATCCCGGCTTCCTCCCATCTGCCTCGCCAGCCTGTCCCGCGCAGTTTCGCCGGAACAGGCTGGGCCATGGTCTGCCTTATTGCCGAAAGTATAACATGATTTCTATTCCGCCACAATGGCACTTGCAGTAGGGGCTGGATATATGAAAGCGCTTAGGCTCCTTCCTCATGAAGCATCTCCAGGAACTGTCCCAAAGGCATCCTGCCCAGATCCCCCTCCCCTCTCCTGCGGACAGAGACGCTGCCAGCCTCCGCTTCCTTTTCCCCGACGATGAGCATATAGGGAATCCTTTCCATTTGGGCCGCCCTGATCTTCCAGCCTATCTTCTCGCCTTTTATGTCCGTTTCGCAGCGCAGCCCCTCCTTTTTCATGCGGCCTTCGATCTCCCGGGCATAGCCGATATATCTGTCCGAAATGGGCAGCACCTTCACCTGCACCGGGGACAGCCACAGGGGGAATTTCCCCTCAAAATGCTCTATGAGGATGCCCATGAACCGCTCGATGGAGCCGAACACCACCCGGTGTATCATGATGGGGCGGTGGGGCTTCCCGTCCTCGCCGATGTACTCCGCCCCGAAGCGCTGGGGGAGCTGGAAATCCAGCTGGATGGTGCCGCACTGCCAGGTTCTGCCGATGGAGTCCTCCAGGTGGAAGTCGATCTTCGGGCCATAGAACGCCCCGTCTCCCGGGTTCACGGCATAGGGGAGGTCCAGCTCCTCCAGGGCCCTGCGCAGGCCCTCCGTGGCCAGTTCCCAGTCCTCGTCGCTTCCGATGGAATTTTCCGGCCTGGTGGACAGCTCTACATGGTACCGGAATCCGAAGCGGGAATACACCTCATCTATCAGCCGGGCCACCCCCTTTATCTCCTCCTGGATCTGCTCCGGCATCATGAAGATGTGGGCGTCGTCCTGGGTGCAGCAGCGCACGCGCATGAGCCCGTGGAGGGTGCCGGATTTTTCGTTCCTGTGGATCAGGCCCAGCTCGCTGAGGCGCAGGGGCAGGTCGCGGTAGGAGCGGGGCTCCATCTGGTAGACCAGCATGCCGCCGGGGCAGCTCATGGGCTTCACGCAGAAGTCCGCCCCGTCGATGGCCGTGGTGTACATATTGTCCCGGTAATGCTCCCAGTGCCCGGAGGTCTCCCAGAGCCGGCGGTTCAGGATGACGGGCGTGGAGATCTCCTGGTATCCTTCCCTGGCGTGGATCTGCCTCCAGTAGTCGATGAGGAGGTTCTTCAATATCAGCCCCTTGGGAAGAAAGAACGGGAAGCCCGGCCCCTCTTGGAACAGCGCGAACAAGCCCAGCTCCCTGCCCAGTTTCCTGTGGTCCCTCTTCTTCGCCTCCTCCAGGCGGTTCAGATGCTCCTCCAGCAGCTCCTGGCTGGGAAAGGACGTGCCGTAGATCCTGGTGAGCATCGGATTCCTCTCGTCGCCCCGCCAGTAGGCCCCCGCCACGGACAGCAGCTTGAACGCCCTGACCGCGCTGGTATATGCCACATGGGGGCCGGCGCACGGTTCCACATATTCGCCCTGGCGGTAGAAGCTGATCTCCTCATCCGACCGCAGATCCCGCAGGATCTCCGCCTTGAATGTCTCGCCCCGCTCTTCCATCTCCTGTATGGCGCTCTCCCGGTCTAGCGTGAATTGTCGTACCTGCAGATTTTCCTTTACGATTTTCCGCATCTGCGCCTCCACCTCGGGGAAGTTCTCCTCCGAGAAGCGGAACGGGAAGTCGAAGTCGTAGTAGAATCCCTCCGGTATGGCCGGGCCGATGGCGCATCTGGTGTCCGGGTACAGCCGCTTTACCGCCTGGGCCAGGATGTGGGCCGTGGTGTGCCGGAACGCGTCTCTCCCCAGCTCCTCCTCAAAGCCTGCCTCCTGGATGGAACCGTCTCTCATCTTGATTTTCATTTTGTCTCTTCCTTTCCTAAGGAATCGTTTCGCTTGATTCCTTATCGATTTTTGAAATCCACATAAGAAAAGCACCCTAAAGATACGTATTTCCATACCTTTAAGGGTGCCTGTCGCACGGTTCCACCTTAATTTTTCACTTCAGATTCCATCAAATCCTAACCTTTAACGCAGGTGTACGGCGATGCTTACCTCTACTTTCGGCATCGCAGCTAAGGAATGGTTTTCACATACAATCCACAGAAGCGCCTTCCACCATGCGGCGCTCTCTCTGTCTGCGATCCCTATGCTACTTGTTTCCGTCATCGCTTTTTCTTATGTTGATTTGTCTCTTATCCTACCATGGGGGCGGCGGGTTGTCAAGAGCCGAACGGAAGTTCCGGTTATTCCGACAAAGACTATCACAAATCCGCGGTTTTCCCTGTCTTGAACAGACTTGTGTCCGGCTTATATTCAGCCGCAATGATCCGCTCCATCTCCTGGGGGCTCTCTTTGCAGCCCCTTTCGATCCACCGCCTTATGACCGCGGACAAGCCTTCGCAGAAAAAGGTCTGATGGTACAGCAGCTCCTCCCTGGAAGCGTATCCCATGACCGGCACAATCCTGTCGATGTTTTCCCGCAGGGCGTCCGGCAGCCGGTCATAGGTCAGCTTCAGGCTGCCCGTGGCGTCCATATAGGTGCGGAAAAAGGCCCTGTGCCGCCCTATCAGCTCGAACAGCCGCCAGAAGCCGCCCTCCCGCATCCCCTTTCCTTCCTCTAGGAACAGGTCCATGATCTGCTGGTACATCTCTGCCACCAGATGCTCCATCAGATCCGCCACATCCTTATAATGCACATAGAAAGTGGTCCTGTGGATTTCCGCTTTCTTACAGATCTCACTGACGGAGATCCGGCTTATCTCCTTCTCCCCCAACAGGTTCAGAAAGACCCATTTTATTTTGTTTTCCGTCTGAACGGCGCGCTGATTTCCCTTTGTGTTCATGTTCTTCTCCTTATTTCCATTAATTCTACACTTGTATATAAATTGACGGTTGTCTTCCACATCTGTATCTATTATAATAAAAACATAGCAATTCGACAAGTGTTGAATTTATGAAATGGCACAAAGACAGAGGACAACATGATAGAAAGGAAGAACTCATATGAACCGTAATCAGGAAATGCTGGAAAAAGCCTCTTATCCCAAACTGCTGTTGAACTTAAGCCTGCCCGCAGTGGTCATCATGCTGGTGATGGTAGTCTACAACATGGCAGACACCTTTTTCATCGGCCAGACAGGCGATCCCTCCAAAATCGCCGCCATCTCCCTCTGCGCCCCCGTCTTCTCCATTCTGTCAGGGCTGGGGACTTTGCTGGGCAGCGGCGGCTGCACTGCCATCTCCCTGGCTCTTGGCAAAAAAGATACCCACAGCGTGAAGCGCTATTCCGCCTTCTGCTGCTACGGAGCGCTGGCGCTGGGCATGGCATTTCTGGTCATCGTCAATCTATTCCTGCCTGCCATCAGCCGCCTGCTGGGGGCGGACGGGGAGACCGGAGCCGACACCCTGCTCTACCTGCGCATCATCGCTCTTGGCGCGCCCTTCATCATGTTCAACAATGTCTTCGCCAATGTCATCCGCGCCGACGGCGCCGCGAAAGAGTCCATGATTGCCAACTGCGCGGGCACCTTTTCCAATATTGCCCTGGACGCCCTTTTCATCCTGGGATTTTCCTGGGATGTGGCCGGCGCCGCCCTTGCCACCGTGGCCGGCAACTGCGTCAGCTGCGCCTATCTGCTGTACTATGTCACAAGGAAGCAGCCCCTCCTGTCCCTGTCCCCACGGCAGCTCTCGCCGGACGTACAGGTCGCCGGGACGGTTCTGTCCCTGGGGCTTCCCATGGCCTGCAGCACCCTCCTGATGAGCCTGTCCCACATCATCGCCAACCGCATGGTCATCGGCTACGGCTCCGTGGCCCTGGCCGCCCAGGGAATCTCCGGCAAGATCGGCATGGTGGTGACCATGCTCGCCATGGGCATCTGCATGGGCCTGCAGCCCGCCATCTCCTACAATTACAGTGCCGGCAACCTGCAGCGCATGAGGCATATCATCCGCAGCACCGCCCTCTTCACCTTCTGCCTGGGCAGCATGATTACACTGCTGTGTTATCTTGGCAGGAACGGGATTCTTTCCGCTTTCATCGACAATGCGGAAGTGATTGCCTACGGCCAGGTCTTCGTGTTCGCCTCCATCATCACAGGGCCCTTTTACGGGCTGTACCAGCTCTGCCAGACCTTCCTGCAGTCCACGGGCAAGGCTTCCTACGCCAGCCTGGTGGCGCTGATGGACAAAGGGCTGTTCTATCTCCCGCTGCTGTTCCTGCTGGGAAAAGCCTTCGGCCTCTACGGCATCATCTTCACCGGGGCCGTGACCTTGTTCCTGTCCCTGACGGCGGGCATCTCCTTCAGCCTGGTCTGGAGCCGGAAAATAGACAAGGGCGCTATTTGACGGAATTTTGATATTCTCTGGGTGTCATGCCGTAATGCTTCTTGAACTGCTCCGTGAAATAGGAATAATTGCCGAATCCCACGCAGTCGGAAACCATGGTGACCGTCATCTTCCTGTCCCGGAGCAGCTCCCCCGCCAGCGCCATGCGCTTCTGGAGGATATAATCGCTGAATAGGCAAGCCCCGTCTCCCGCACCAGCCTGGCAGAGGTCCAGAGGCCATAACCGTTTCCCGGCAGGTCCGGCACCGGGGCCACGCCGTATGCCCTGCCCTTTACCACAGCCCCCTCTGTCATAGCTACGCCCTCCTCCAAAAGCGAGAGTATGGCATCGCCATAGGAATCCAGCAGGCTGTCCAGGGGCTTCAGCATCCCCCGGCTGACGTAGGTGGTGATGTCCTGGCCGTTTAGCATCATCAGGTCAACCCGCTCGTTCTTGCTGATCCACAGGGGGTACTGGGTAAAGGCATCCGACTCGTCCGCCAGCCGGAATACGATTTCCACGCCGATCTCCTCCCTGGTGACTTCATTGACAGCGGCCGTGACCTGCTCCAGGTCATCCAGGACGCTGGTGGGCAATGTTTGGTAAGTCACTACCAACTTTTCTGTCTCCGTGGAAGAAGCCGCCGACTGGCCGACCGAACTCTCCGGCTCCGTCTCCTCTCCCCCGCCCTGCTGCCCGCAGCTTGCCAGAGCCACAGCCGCTGCCCATATACAAATACAGCCCCACAGCATCGCAGCAAACCGGCACCTGCGGCTATTCCTCTTCATTTTGTTTTTCCCTGCCCTTTTCATTTTCATACTCCACATCGCAGCCCGTTTACATAAATGGTTTCCTCTGTTTCCACGCAAAATGCCGCTGCCGCCGCATCATATCCTGCAATACCTTTATCGGTTCCGGTCCGCGGTCTACTGCATCGCCAAGAACATACAGTTTGTCCTTTTGCAATCGTTTTTTCTGATTTACGGTTCGTATCTTCCGCACGGTATCTTTTGATGATATGGAACAATTTGTTTATCGTGAGCACATAGCCGCTAAAGCCATTTTTATAACTGTCCCCTCCCTCCCGCAAGACCACTTTCCAATTCCCGCCGCTGCCTATGATACATAAAACCGCTCCCCGCTCTCCAGGCACATACACGCCAGCCTCCCACTCGCAAAACCGCATCCGCAGTCCATCATATACACATTGCCCCTTTCATTACGCCACACGGATCTGTCTTCCTCATCGAGATACCGTCCCGGAAACACGGCGAAATTACTTGTGTGGCTGTGTCCGCAATAAGAAATATAATCCGGAAAACCGTCTCTCACAAACCGCTCGTAGTCCAATCCGCCCATCAGATAATACTCTTTCTTTTTCCACTTCCCGGGCGGGAACGTCATGGCGTGGGCAAACAGATAACGCTCCCCCTCCAGTTCCAATTTTGCCTGAAGGGGGAACCCGCTTATAAAATCCGCAAGCTGCAGCAAATCTATGGGCGTGAGCCTTCCCTGTAACATGGTAAAGGATTCATACACATAAGGCCAGCAGATTTCCCGCTTCCGCTCCGGAAGCCTCTCAAAATATCTGATATAATCCGCCAGCCACTGGTCGTGGTTCCCCATTACCACCGTGCATCTCTCTTTAAGCCCCAGCACCGTAAAATAGACGCCCACCGGATCTGCGCTCTCCCCGCCCCTGTCGAAGATGTCCCCCAACAGATAGAGATGGTCGTCTTTCCCGAAGGATATCTTCTTTAACATGTTCTGCAGTTTTCTGTTTTCATTGTGGATATCGCCAATCACATAATGAGATCGGAAGAGCACACGTCTGAGCTCCAGTCACGCCAATATCTCGTATGCCGTC
>CAMTBF010000188.1 GCA_947068385.1 uncultured Lachnospiraceae bacterium | reverse complement strand
GTAAGGCTTCCGAAGTCTTTGCGCCAAAGACTGGCAATCGAGGCGGAAAAGGAGGGCGTGAGCCTTAATCAACTGGCCTTATACAAATTGGCGCTTTGACAGGATTGGAATTGACGGGGCTTTAGCGCCCCGTTTTTGCGAAAGAAAGCTTATAAAAGATAGCTTGTAAAGAAAAAACCCTTGACACCCACCCGTATCTGTAGTAAGATACACAAGGCTGGTAAAGTTATGGATAAGATATATGAACAGACAATGTTATTTGACTTCTACGGCGAGCTGCTGACAGAGCATCAGCGCAGCGTCTACGAGGACGCGGTGTACCGGGACATGTCCCTGGGGGAGATCGCCGAGGAGCGGGGCATCAGCAGGCAGGGTGTGCATGACCTGATCAAGCGCTGCGACAGGATCCTACAGGATTACGAGAGCAAGCTCCATCTGGTGGAGCGCTTCGCCAGGGCGAAGAAGACCGTAGCCGAAATCGAGAGGCTGACCCTCTCCGCGGAGCGCCCGGAGGAGACAGGCGCAGAAGCGGGTGAAGAGGCGGACAGCATCGGAAAGCGCCAGGCCCAGGACATGCGGAAGATGCAGGAAAGCCTCCAGGCCGTCCGCAGGCTCTCCCATGAGCTGCTAAAGGACTTGTAATCCCCGGAGAAAAGGCCGATACGAAAACAACATGACAAGGAGTCACAGGTGGCATTCGAGAGCTTAACAGAGAAACTGCAGAACGTATTCAAGAACCTAAGGAGCAAGGGACGTCTCACCGAGGAGGACGTGAAGGCCGCCTTAAAGGAAGTGAAGATGGCCCTTTTGGAGGCCGACGTGAACTTCCGGGTGGTCAAGCAGTTCGTGAAGGCGGTGGAGGAGCGGGCCATCGGCCAGGACGTGATGAACGGCCTGAACCCCGGCCAGATGGTGATTAAGATCGTCAATGAGGAGATGATCGCCCTCATGGGCAGCGAGACCACCGAGATTGCCATGCAGCCCGGCAAGTCCATCACGGTCATCATGATGGCGGGACTGCAGGGCGCCGGCAAGACCACGGCCACGGCCAAGATAGCCGGGAAGCTGAAGCTGAAAGGGAAGAAATCCCTGCTGGTGGCATGCGACATCTACCGCCCCGCCGCCATAGAGCAGCTGCAGATCAACGGCAGGAAGCAGGAAGTGGACGTGTTCTCCATGGGGACGGACCATAAGCCTGCGGAGATCGCATCGGAGGCCATCCGCCACGCGGAGAAGAACGGCCACAATGTGGTCATCCTGGATACGGCAGGCCGTCTGCATATAGACGAAGACATGATGGCGGAGCTCCGGGAGATCAAAGCCACGGTCTCTGTCCACCAGACGCTGCTGGTGGTGGACGCCATGACCGGCCAGGATGCCGTGAACGTGGCGAAGGAATTCGACGAGAAGGTGGGCATCGACGGGGTCGTCCTCTCCAAGATGGACGGCGATACCAGAGGCGGTGCGGCCCTTTCCATAAAAGCGGTCACAGGCAAGCCCATCCTGTACGTCAGCATGGGCGAAAAGCTGTCGGACATGGAGCAGTTCTATCCAGACCGCATGGCGAACCGGATTCTTGGCATGGGGGACGTGCTCTCCCTGATAGAGAAGGCCCAGGAGAACATCGACTTAGACGAGGACAAGAGCCGGGAGATGGCCGGCCGCATGAAGAAGGGCAAGTTCGACTTCGAGGACTACCTGGAGAGCATGAAGCAGATGCGGAACATGGGCGGGCTGACCAGCATCCTGAGCATGCTGCCCGGGATGGGGCTCAAGGGAGCGGATCTGGATTCCATGATCGACGAGAAGCAGCTTAAGCGCATGGAAGCCATCGTCCTGTCCATGACCAAGGAGGAGCGCAGGAATCCGAAGCTTTTGAATCCCCAGCGCAAGCACCGCATCGCAAGAGGCGCAGGCGTGGACATCTCCATCGTGAACCGCTTCATCAAGCAGTTCGAGCAGAGCCAGAAGATGATGAAGCAGTTCGGCGGCGGCAAGAAGGGCCGCGGCATGTTCGGCGGGTTCCCCGGCATGGGGAAAGGCAGGTTCCCGTTCTAGGCAGCTTCCCTCCGGGACGCGGGATGCTGTCCGCAGGGTGAAGGATGATTATGGGTGACGCGGGAGCAATCCCCGGAAGCCCCTTATCATAAAATAAAACAATAAAAAAATTCAACACAAGGGCCGCACAGGACGGCAGAAAGAGGTAGAGACAATGGCAGTAAAGATCAGACTGAGAAGAATGGGACAGAAGAAGGCTCCTTTTTATAGAATCATCGTAGCTGATTCCCGTTCCCCCAGAGACGGCAAGTTCATCGAGGAGATCGGCACCTATGATCCCAGCACGGATCCCAGCACCTTCAAAATCAACGAGGAGCTGGCCAAGAAGTGGCTGGCAAACGGCGCTCAGCCCACAGAGACGGTAGGAAAGCTGTTCAAAGCCGCTGGCATCGAGAAGTAAAAATCATTCTTGGAGGTGGCTATAATGGAAGAAATGCATTCCAAAGAATTGGTGGAGGTTATCGCAAAAGCGCTTGTGGATAACCCCGAGGAGGTCGTGGTGACGGAGAAGGCCGAGGGCCGCGGATCTGTCATCGAGCTTCATGTAGCATCGTCCGACATGGGAAAAGTCATCGGCAAGCAGGGCAGGATAGCGAAAGCGATCCGCTCGGTGGTGAAGGCGGCGTCTTTTCGGGACAAGAAGAATGTGGATGTCGAAATCGTGTAGAGGAAGCACATGCGTTGGGAAGCGCGATGTTCCGGCAGGGGCTGCCGCATGGGATGAGTCCTGGTACTCTCCTGGATGCGGCGGCCTTTTTGCCATATAGGAGAAACGGATGGAAGAGTATTTCAAGGTGGGCATCATCACCTCCACCCACGGCCTGAAGGGGGAGGTAAAGGTGTTCCCCACCACGGACGACGTAAAGCGGTTCAAGCGGCTGAAAAGGGTGACGCTGGATACCGGCAAGGCCCGCGACGCAGGGACGGTGCTGGAGATAGAGAGCGTGAAGTTCTTCAAGCAGTTCGCCATATTGAAGTTCAAGGGGATCGACAGCATAGAGGATGTGGAGAGATACCGCAGGGCCTCTCTGCTGGTGCCCAGGAGCGATGCGGTGCGGCTGGGGAAGGACGAGTATTTCGTGGCGGACCTGATCGGGCTTAAGGTGCGGGACGAGGACGGGACGGAGATCGGCACACTGAGGGACGTGATAGAGACAGGCGCCAACGATGTGTACGCCATCGACCTGCATGACGGCAGGGAGCTGCTCCTGCCCGCCATCAGGCAGTGCGTCCTGGAGGTGGACGTGGAGGCCGGGTTCATCCGGATACACATTTTAGAGGGGCTATTGGACGGAGCGTGAGAGAAGTGACGAAATTCCATATACTGACACTGTTCCCGGAGATGGTCCTGCAGGGACTGAGCCCCAGCATCATCGGCAGGGCGGCGGGACGGGGGCTGCTCTCCCTGGACGCGGTGGACATCAGGGACTACACCCTGGACAGGCACGGAAAGGTGGACGACTACCCTTACGGAGGCGGGGCCGGCATGCTGATGCAGGCGCAGCCCGTGTACGATGCCCACAGGGCCGTGACCGGAGGGAGGGCGGTCAGGACGATCTACCTGACGCCCCAGGGGGCCCCCTTCACCCAGAGGATGGCCCAGGACCTGGCGAAGGAGGAGGAGCTGGTGTTCCTCTGCGGCCACTACGAGGGCATAGACGAGCGGGTGCTGGAGCGGGTGGTCACGGATCAGGTGTCCATCGGCGACTATGTGCTGACGGGAGGGGAGCTGGCGGCCATGGTGATGATAGACGCCATCGGGCGGCTGATCCCCGGGGTGCTGGGCAATGAGGAGTCCGCCGGCGAGGAGAGCTTCTTCAACGATTTACTGGAATACCCCCAGTACTCCCGGCCGGAGGAATGGCAGGGGATGCGGGTGCCCCAGGTGCTCCTGTCGGGCAACCACAGGCTGGTGAGCGCATGGCGGCTGGAGCAGTCGAAGCAGCGCACTGCCAGCAGGCGCCCCGACCTCTATGCCAGGTATCAGGAGAAACAGCGGCTGGCGGAGCGGCTCTCCAGGCACAAGCGGGACAACATCCACATGATGGAGGGCCTGTCCAGGGGGCGGGCCGATATCTTATATACGGATTTCCGTGGACAGGACACGGCCGTGCTGCTGTATGACAGATGCTGCCAGATCGCCATGCTGACGGCCCTGGACGGGGAGACCGGGGAGCGGCTGGCGGACCTGCTGCCCGGGGATACCCGGATGGTCCTGGTGTCGGAGGCTTTCATGCGGAATCTGCTGGCGGAGCGGGGATATGCCGTCTTCGGCGAGTTCGGCCAGATGCTGTACACCCGGAAGGAGGCCCTGCCCGTGGGGCATAAGGAGATCAGGCGGCTCTCCATGGAGGATTTCCCGTATGTATCCAAATGGTACGGCAGCGGTTCGGAGGGCCCGGGCGTGGAGGGCGGATATGTCAGGGAGCGGATCCTGGCAGGCGACATGTACGGGGCGTTCCTGGAGGGCAGGCAGGTGGGCTTCGTGGGCATCCATGACGAGGGGAGCCTGGGGATGCTCTTCGTGGAGGAGCCTTTCCGGGCCAGGGGCATCGGGGCCTCCCTGGAGGCCTACGCCGTGAACCGCATGCTGGAGAGGGGCCGGACGCCATACGGGCATGTGGCCGTGGGGAATGCCGCCTCGGAGCGGCTCCAGGAGCGGCTGGGATTCTACAAAGCGGAAAAAACTTTCTGGTGGCTGGAAAAAGTGCTTGCAAATGATACGTGAATATGCTAAACTTTTCATGTTGTGAAGTAGGGATGGTCCTCTGCTGTCGGGAAAACGCCAAGGGATTCCCAAGGACATTAAGAACATCCAGAGAAAAAGGAGGCTCATAATGAGTGACATCATCAGAGAAATCGAGGCTGAGCAGCTGAAAAGCCAAGTCGATGAGTTCAATGTCGGCGATACCGTAAGGGTATACGGTAAGATCAAGGAAGGAAACAGAGAGAGAGTCCAGGTGTTCGAAGGCATCGTCCTGAAGAGGCAGGGCGGGAGCAGCCGCGAGACATTTACCGTCAGGAAGACGTCGGGCGGCATCGGCGTCGAGAAGACATGGCCCGTGCACTCCCCCAATGTGGAGCGGATCGAGGTCGTCAGGAGAGGTAAGGTCAGACGTGCTAAGCTGAACTACTTGAGAGGCCGCGTCGGTAAGAAGGCAAAGGTAAAAGAAGCCGTAAGGTAAGCGGACAAAAGGGCAATTACTCACGTAGTTGTCCTTTTCTTTCATCAGGAACGATCATATGGCGAAAAACAGAGGTCTCAGCTTTTACAGGCGCAAAAAGAAAATAAGCTCGGCCCATGTGCGGGAGGCCTTCAGCTGGCTGTTCGGCATCTTTACGGCGGTCTTCATAGCGGTGGTGCTGAACGTCTTCCTGGGGGTGACCACCAATGTGGTGGGCGTGAGCATGGAGCCCACGCTGTACAACGGGCAGCAGATCTTCATCAATTCCTTCCTGTATCTGATCTCCTCCCCGAAGGCCGGGGATGTGGTGGTGTTCCTGCCCAATGGGAATGAGAATACCCATTATTATGTGAAGCGCGTGGTGGCGGGGCCGGGAGACAGCGTAGTAATCCGTGACGGCATCCTGTACGTGAACGGGGAGGAGAGCCCGTGGGTGGAGGAGAAGCTGGCGGAGGCCGGGATCGCCGCCGAGGAGTTCACCGTGGAGAACGGGGAGTATTTCTGCATCGGGGACAACCCGGGCAACAGCGAGGACAGCCGCTCGGCCAATATCGGGCCGGTGCGGGAGGAAGACATCATAGGAAAGGTATGGTTCCGCGCAGCGTATGGGGATACGGGCATGGGATTCGTGAAATAGAATGAATTATCAATGGTATCCTGGTCATATGACGAAAGCCAGGCGTATGATGCAGGAAAACATAAAACTGATTGATTTGATCATAGAGCTGGTGGACGCCAGGGTGCCGATGGCCAGCCGCAACCCGGACATCGATGAGCTGGGGAAGGGCAAGTCCAGGATCGTGCTCCTGAACAAGTCCGACCTGGCCGACGAGGGCTGCAACAAGGCGTGGATGCAATATTTTGAAGACAAGGGAATCTTTGCGCTGGAGGTGAACTCCAAGTCTGGCGCGGGCATCAAGGCCATCAACAGCCTGGTACAGAAGGCCTGTGCCGAGAAGATAGCAAGGGACAGGAAGCGCGGCATCGTCAACCGTCCGGTGAGGGCCATGGTGGTGGGCATCCCTAACGTAGGCAAGTCCACCTTCATCAACGCTTTTGCGGGCAGGGCCTGCACCAAGACCGGGAACAAGCCGGGGGTCACAAAGGGAAAGCAGTGGATCCGGCTGAACAAGAGCCTGGAGCTGCTGGACACGCCGGGCATCCTGTGGCCCAAGTTCGAGGACAATGAGGTGGGGATGCATCTTGCCTTTATCGGCTCCATGAACGACGAGATCATCGTCATGGAGGAGCTGGCCTGCGACCTATTGGAAATGCTGCGGGAGCTGTACCCGGAGGCCGTCACAGGGCGGTACGGGATCTCATGGGAGAGCGATGCGGGAGAGGCGCTTGGCATGGCGGCCATGCTGGAGGGCATCGCGCGATGCAGGAGATGCTTCCTGAAGGGGGAGAATCTCGACCTGAAGAAAGCGGCGGATCTGCTGCTGGATGATTTCAGGAGCGGCCGCCTGGGGAGGCTGACGCTGGAGCGCCCCGAAAGGCAGCCCGCGCCGGAACAGGAGAACAGAGGATGAGCAAAGTAATGAAAGAGATGATAAGCACGCTTGCTTATCTGTTAGGGGTATTGTGCCTGACATGGCTGGTGATCACGTTCGTGGGGCAGAGGACTGAGGTGGACGGCTCTTCCATGGAGCCCATGCTGTCCGACGGGGACAACCTGATTGTGGATAAGATCACATACCGCTTCAGCGACCCGAAGAGATTCGACATCATCGTATTCCCCTTCA
>CAMTBF010000187.1 GCA_947068385.1 uncultured Lachnospiraceae bacterium | reverse complement strand
ATCAAAAGGGAGGTCAAACATGAGGAAACAATCATTCAAGGCATGCGGCGCGGCACTGGCCGGAATCGTCATGGCGGCGGGGCTGCTCACAGGCTGCGGCACTGGCGCGGGGACAAATGAAACCAGCCAGTCGGCACAGGAATCCGGTACATCCCAGGCGGATGCAGCCGGGGATTCGGCTCAGGAAAGCGGCGGCGCGGAAGGGACGGATGCGGAGGACGGCGGCCAGGAGGGAGAGCTGATTCCCATCTCCTTCGCCAGGACCACGGATGCCTCCATCGAGTCCAACATCTTCGCCCAGATCGATGCCAGCTGGGAGGACAATCTCTGGAACGACCTGTACGCGGACGAGGTGGGCGTGCAGGTGGTCTACAAATGGGTAGCCACGGATGGCGACCAGGGGAAGCAGAAGCTCAACGGCGCCATTGCCTCGGGAGACATCCCGGACGTGTGCCAGGTGGACAAGACCACCATGCGGCAGATGGCCGATGCGGGACTGATCGTGGACATCGCGCCCTATTTTGAGCAGTATGCCAGCGACAGGCTGAAGAAACTGATTGAGGACGCGGGCCCGAAATGTATCGAAGCCGCCACCTTTGACGGCGTGCAGTACGGCTTCCCCTTCGTGGACTGCGACATAGAGACGGCCGACATGCTGTGGATCAGGCAGGACTGGCTGGACAAGGCAGGCCTGGAAGCGCCGAAATCCATCGGGGAGCTGGAGGCTGTGATGAAATCCTTCGGGGACATCGCCGGTGAGGGCGCGGTGGGCATGCGGATCGGCAATACGGCCAACATTCCCGGATTCTTCCATGGCTACGGCGTATATCCCGGCTACTGGACAGTGGCGGAGGACGGAAAGCTCCAGTACGACAAGGCTACCGCGGACATGAAGGAGCCCCTGGCGAAGCTGGCCCAGTGGTACCAGGAGGGCCTGCTGGACAAGGAGTTCTACGTAAAGGATGACGCAGCCTCCATCGAGCCCCTGGTGGCAGGAAAATGCGGCGTGGTGTACGCATGGCATGCCTATGGTCTGTACCCCCTGCAGGACAGCGCTTCCGCGGATCTGGAGGCGGACTGGAGGCCCTTCTCCATCATTCCCTCCGCTGAGGGCGCTGTGGTGGAGCCGGGCATCCGGATGGCCACCAGCAGCTGGTACGTGGTCAGCGCCAAGTGCGAGCACCCGGAGAAGTTCATCGAGATGCTGAACCTGTACTGCGAGAAGAGCTTTGGCGACGACACCGCCGAATATGCCAAGTACATCAATCCCGGCGGAGACATGGAAGGGCTCTGGAGACTGTCTCCCGTGTCCCTGAACACGCCCAACAAGAACCAGATCACCACCGGAAAGGTGATCGCTGCCATGGCGGACGGCTCCACCGAGGGCATGAACGGCGAAGAGACCAATATGTACAACTACTGCAAGGCCAACCTGGACGGGGACAGGAGCCTGTGGGGCTGGAACATCGAATTCAACGAGGGCGGCTCCCAGACCATACTGATCGGCTATCAGGAGGCGGGCAACCTGGTCTATGACGAGTTCTACGGCGCGCCTACGGACACCATGACCAGCAAATCCGGCACACTGGAGGCCATGCTGGACGAGGCCATCGTGAAGATCGTGTCCGGACAGATGAGCGTAGACGAATACGACTCTGTCATCGAATCCTGGAAGGCTGCGGGCGGAGACCAGATTGTCCAGGAAGTGAACGACTGGTACCAGACCAGATAAACAGGAGCGTACATATTTTGGAAGCCTGCGGGGCTACAGGCCTTTGACGAAGGGATGCGGCGTGAAGTCCGAAAGGATGGAATGCCGCATTCTTTTATGCGCAGGCCCGCAGACAAGGGCGCGGCGCGCCCGGAGAGGAGTAATCGTAGATGAAGAAAAAGGGCTATAAAAAGAAATACACCGCCGCCATGTTCCGGCGGGAGCTGCCGCTGCATTTCATGATTCTGCCAGGGCTGGCACTGGTGCTGCTGTTCAGCTATGTGCCCATGGGAGGGCTGGTGATGGCCTTCCAGGATTTCATTCCCAGCAAAGGGCTGTTCGGGGACCAGAAATGGTGCGGGCTGGAGAACTTCCGCTTCGTATTCAGCCTGCCGGGCTTCAACAGGGCCCTGCAGAATACCATCATCATCGCGTTCTGGAAGATTGTGCTGGGGCTGCTGATGCCAATCCTGTTCGCGCTGCTTTTGAACGAGATCAGGTCCGTGAGGGTGAGCAAGTTCATACAGACTGTCTGCTATCTCCCCTATTTCATGTCCTGGGTCATTCTGGGGGGCATCCTGGTGGACGTGCTCTCCACCAGCGGCATCGTCAACCAGGCCCTGAACGGCCTGGGGATGGACAGTATCTTCTTCCTGGGGGACAACCGGTACTTCCGTACTACGGCCATATGGTCGGATATCTGGAAGAATTTCGGGTACGGCGCCATCGTCTACCTGGCGGCCATCCTGGGGATAGATACGGAGCTGTACGAGGCGGCCAGGATCGACGGGGCGAACAGATGGCAGCAGACCTGGCATGTGACCCTGCCCGGCATGCGGATGATCATCGTGCTGATGCTGGTGATGAGCCTGGGCAATGTGCTGAACGCGGGCTTTGACCAGATATTCAACCTCTACAGCCCGGCGGTTTACGAGAGTGGCGACATCATCGACACCTTCGTGTACCGGATGGGCGTCATCGATGCCCAGTACGGCCCGGCCACGGCAGTGGGCATGTTCAAGTCGGTGGTCTCCACGATCTTCATTTCGGTATCTTATTTCCTGGCATATAAGTTTGCGGATTACCGCATTTTCTAAGGAGGACAGCATGCGGAAAAAATCAGTTAGCAGGATTGTATTCGAAATCATCAATTATTGTGTCATGTTTTTGCTGACAGCCATCTGTCTGCTGCCGGTGATTCATGTGCTGGCCCTGTCCTTCTCCAGCAATACGGCGGCCTCCGCCGGACTGGTGAAGCTCCTGCCTGTGGAGTTCACCACCTATTCCTATCAGTATGTGGCGGGCAGGAAGGAGTTCTGGAACGCGGTGCTGCGCTCCCTTTTGCGGGTGGGGATCGGCGTGCCCCTGTCCATGCTCCTGACCATCCTGATTGCCTATCCTCTGTCCAAGGAGTCGGACAAATTCCGCTTCCGGACTGTGTACGTGTGGATATTCTTCTTCACCATGCTGTTCTCCGGGGGCCTGATCCCGGGCTATATCCTGATTCAGAACCTGAAGATGATGGACAGCATCTGGGCACTGGTCCTGCCCATCGCCGTGTCCGTGTACAATGTGGTGCTGATGCTGAATTTCTTCCGGGGGATTCCCAGGGAGCTGGAGGAGGCGGCCCAGATTGATGGGGCCGGGCATCTCCAGACCTGCTTCCGGATCTACGTGCCCTGCGCCCTGCCCAGCATCGCCACCATTTCCCTGTTCACCTTCGTGGGCCACTGGAACAGCTGGTTCGATGGGCTGCTGTTCTCCAATTTCTCCCAGAACTACCCGCTGGCCTCCTACCTGCAGACTGTGGTGGTGAAGCGGGACATGGCGCTGATCGGGGCGGGAGACCTGCAGGCCCTCCAGAACATTTCTGACAGGACTGTCAGGTGCGCCCAGATTTTCATGGGCATGCTGCCCGTGCTGGTGGTATACCCCTTCGTGCAGAAATATTTCGTGAAAGGAATCGTGGTCGGCTCCGTGAAGGGGTGAGGGCAGAGGTAAAGGTAAAGGTACTGTATGGATCTATGCGGAACTGGAAACAGCATGGATCCATACAGTGCCCATAGAACTTATGGACGCGCACTATGCGGCCAGAAGTTCTATGAGAAGTAAAGGTACTGTATGGATTTATGCGGAACTGGAATAGGAGAAAAATGAGATGAAGCTAATCAATTTAATGACACAATATATGAAAAGTCCACTGGGACTGGAAGAACCCCGCCCCGTTTTCTCCTGGAAATGGGAGGCGGACGGGAGTGGCTGCGGCCGGTTCCAGAGCGCCTGGAGGATTCAGGCGGCGGGAAGCCCGGAGGCCCTGGAGAGAGGGGAGGCCGACGCCTGGGATTCCGGAAAGGTTCCCGGAGAAAGGCCCTTTGGCATGCGCTACGGCGGCAGGAGGCCGGAAAGCAGGGAGCGGATCTACTGGCGCGTCATGGCCTGGGACGACTGCGGGCAGCAGACGGACTGGAGCGAGGCGGCCTGGTTCGAGATGGGGCTATTGGAGGAGACGGACTGGGAGGCCCGGTGGATCGGCAGGCACAAGGAGGAGGACGCGACGCCGCTGTTCCGGAAGTCCTTCCATGTAAAAGAAGGGGAAATAAAGAAAGCGCGCCTCTACGGCTGCGGCCTGGGGCTGGCGGACGTATTCCTCAACGGGGAGAAGACAGACCAGGATTACTACGAACCCTGGGATTCTGATTATCGGAAAACCGTCTACTACAAGACCTGGAGCCTGGACGGGAAGCTGCGCCCCGGGGAGAACGTGCTGGGCTTCTGGCTGGGGAACGGCCAATACCGGAACTATGAGGAGGTCTATACACTGCCTGTCCGCTACCAGAAGACCGATGGCTGGCGGGAGAAGGACTCCGGATTCTACGGGGACGCAAAGGGAATCTTCCAGCTGGAGATCTGGTACGGGGACGGCAGCGTCCAGCGTATCGTGACGGATGAAAGCTGGCAGTACGCGGCAAGCCCCCTGGTATTCTCCAACTGGTACGGCGGGGAGGACTATGACGGCCGCCTGGAGATAGACGGCTGGTGCGAGCCGGGCTGCGCTTACGGAGATTGGCAGCATGCCGTGGAAAAGCAGCCGCCCTCCGGAGGGCTGAGAGCCAGGAACACGCCGCCCATCGGCATCGTGGAGGAGCTGGTGCCCAAGGCGGTCTACCCGATAGCAGACGGACGTTATATCGTAGATATGGGGAAGAACAGCGCGGGCTTTGAAAAGCTGATCCTGCGGGACACCACGCCGGATATGGCCGGGCGGAAAATCGTCATGTACCCGGCGGAGACCCTGGGGGAGGACGGCGGCGTGGACCAGTACAGCTGCACCCAGGGGGATCCCGGGGCAATCTACGACACCTATTGGATTAGGGGAAAGGGGACGGAGGAATGGCAGCCCAGATTCTGCTACCACGGCTTCCGCTACCTGGAGGTGGAGGGCTTCCCGGGGGTGCCGTCCAGGGACAATTTCCGGGGGTACCGCCTTCGGGTCCTGAATGAGCAGACCGGCAGCTTCGAGAGCGCGGATGAAGTCCTCTCCACTATTGACAGAATCACCACACGTTCGATAGAGTGTAATATGATGAGCGTCTTCACGGACTGCCCCCAGATTGAGAAGCTGGGGTGGCTGGAGACCACGAACCTGATGTTCTTCTCCATGTCCCAGAGCTATGACATCAGGGCATGGATGGGCAAGATCCTGCGGGACATCCTGGACTCCCAGTATGCAAACGGCTATATCCCCACCATCGCGCCGGAGTTCCAGCGGATCAGCGGGCTGGCCCACGACCCCAACTGGAGCGGCGTCTGCGCCCTGATGCCATGGGACTACTATGAGGCTTACGGGGATATCGGACTATTGGAGGAGGCATATCCCGCCATGAAGCGGTATGTGGCTTACCTGGAGGAGGAGACCAGGCCGGACAAGTATATTTTATACCACATCCAGATGGGCGACTGGGGCGCTTTCGACACTACCACGCCCAGGGAGCTGGTGGGAAGCTGCGCTTTCTACAATATCGTGGACATCACCGCCCGGACGGCTGCGCTGCTGGGAAAGCCCGAAGAGGCGGGGGAATATAAAGTCCTGGCCGAAAAAATCCGATATTCCGTCAATAAGCGGTTCTATCATCCGGAAACGGGCGTCTACGGCTCCGGCAGCGAAGCCAGCTACGCCTGCCCCCTGTACGCGGGGGTGGTGGAGGAGCGGAATATCCCCCGGACGGTGGAGCTTCTGGTGGAGGAGGTGCACCGCAAAGGCGACCATCTGTCCACAGGGGAGGTGGGGTTAAAGCAGCTCTTCACGGCGCTGGCCCGATACGGCAGGAGCGATGTGGTGTACCGAATCGTCACCAACCGCACCCAGCCCAGCTACTGGTACTTTGTGGATCGGGGGGCGACTACATTGCCGGAATACTGGGACATGGAGAGATCCCAGAACCATGCCATGATGGGGCATGTAAAAGAGTGGCTCAGCCGACATCTGGCGGGAATCGACTTCCTGGAGCCGGGCTACCGCAGAATCCGGATACGGCCCTGCCTGCCGGAGGGCGTGGAGCATGCGCGGGCCACGGTCCCCAGCCCCTATGGACAGATTTCCTTCGCCTGGAAGCAAGGGAGGACAGGCCTTGCCTGTGAGCTGGAGGTTCCTTTCGGTACCCAGGCACAGGTGTGGCTGCCGACAGAGGGGGAGCAGGAGCTGACGGTGAACGGTCAGCGAAAGGCAGATGCCCGCATGGCCGGGGATGGCCTCCTGGACGTGGGGACATTTTCCCGGGGCAGATACAGTATCCTACTGAAAAAGGCCTGACCGTGAGGAGCCGGGCTTGCCTGTAATGGGAGACCGCCCGGACGCAGAACCGCAAAGGAGATTCACGCTATGGAAGAGGCGAACGTCAAAAAGCGCTACGCATTGAGCCCTGCCGAGCAGCAGTACAAGATTCTGTTCCAGGCCGCGCCCTGCTGGTATGACGCGGAGAGATACAGATACCATACCTGGCAGGAATTCAACGAAATATACCAGCAGGGCGTCCGGGGGGGTATCCAGGTGCCGGAGGCCCCGCCCTCGGACATGCGGGAAGAGCTGTCGGAAAGCTATATCATGGAGGGAGCGGACGTGAACGTCTTCCTGAATGCCAGATACTGTCCGCCCTTCTGGCACCATCTGAAGTTCATCAAGATTACCTATGTGCTGAACGGGGAATGCTTCTTTTATACAAAGAACGGCAGACGGCAGACGCTCACAGAGGGGAATTTCATCATCGTGCCGCCGGATGTGGAGCAGACAGTGTTCTC
>CAMTBF010000186.1 GCA_947068385.1 uncultured Lachnospiraceae bacterium | reverse complement strand
CCTAAGCCCTGATAACATATCATCGTATTCCAGCACAGTCTTTATATACCTGTTTCCAGTCTATTCGCAGGGCCCCAAGGCTATTCGACATAAGGAGTGAACGAGATGAGCAATTTTGAGAAGAGATTCGGAAAGTACGCCATCAGCAACCTTTCCCTGATACTGATCCTGTGCTATGTGGTGGGCTATGTCATCCAGCTTATCAACGGGAATTTCCTGCTGTACCTGACGCTGGATCCCTACGCCGTCCTCCACGGCCAGGTCTGGCGGATCTTCACCTGGGTCATCGTGCCGCCCTCCTCGCTGGATCCCTTCACGATCATCATGCTCCTGTTCTATTACAATATCGGCACCAGCTTAGAGCGGACCTGGGGGACTTACCGGTATAACGTCTACCTGTTCTCGGGCATGCTGTTCACGGTCCTGGGCAGCTTCGTGTGGCTGGGCATCCAGTTCTTCCTCTCCGGAGGCGGGGAAGGGCTCGCGGCCACCTCCCTGATCGTGTCCGTGCTGTTCAGCACCTACTATATCAACATGTCCATCTTCCTGGCCTTTGCGGCCACGTTCCCGGACGTGCAGGTGCTGCTGATGTTCATCATCCCGGTGAAGGTGAAGTGGCTGGGCATTCTGGACGGGCTGGTGCTGACATACGATTTCCTGTTCCGGGGAGGGCTTGTGACCAGGATCGTCATCCTGTCCTCCCTGCTGAACTTCGTGATATTCTTCTTTACTTCCAGGAGCCATATCCACATGTCTCCGAAGCAGATGAAGCGCAGGGCGGAGTTCAGGCAGGACATCCGGCGCAACTCCAAGGTGACCAAGCATAAATGCGCCATCTGCGGCCAGACCGAGGACGACGACCCCAATCTGGAATTCCGGTTCTGCTCCAAATGCAACGGCAATTACGAATACTGCCAGGAGCATCTGTTTACCCATACCCATGTGAAGTGAATCCGAAAAACAAAACGAAAGGAAACGGAGAAAAGTGAATCAGGAGATCGTTTTCGCGCAGACGCTGGAGAAGGTGCGCAGGCTTGCCAGGGAGCAGGGGAACAGCATCAGGGAAGAGCAGGTGAGGGAGAGCTTCGCCGGGCTGGACCTGGGGGAAGCCCAGCTGGAGATGGTGTTCGACTATCTGAGGAAGCACAATGTGGGCATCGGGGAACCGGCAGACCAGGACGCTTATCTGACGGAGGAGGAGCGGGACTATCTGCAGATGTACCTGGACGAGATAGAGAAGCTCCCTGTCTACAGCGACGGGCAGAGGACGGCTTACGCCATGTCCGTGATGGCCGGGGACAGGGCGGCCAGGCAGCAGCTGACGGAGAGCTTCCTGCGGGAGGTGGCGGACATCGCCAGGCTCTACGCGGGACAGGGCGTGCCCCTGGAGGATCTGATCGGGGAGGGGAACGTGGCCCTGGCGGTGGGCGTGGAGCTGCTGGCGCAGGCGGGACAGGCATCGGGAGAGGACGGGCCCTTTTTCGGAAAGCCCGACCAGGCCTCCGGCATGCTGGCAAGGCGCATCATGGATGCCTGTGAGGAGTGCATCCGTGAGCACGCCGATCAGAAGAAGAACGACAGGAAGATCGCGGACAAGGTGAACCGGGTGGCGGACAAGGCCGGGAAGCTGTCGGAGGAGCTGCGCAGGAAGGTGACGCCCCAGGAGCTGGCGCAGGAGTCCGGGCTGTCGGATAAGGCCATCCAGGACGCCATGCGCCTGAGCGGATTCCAGATAGAGGACATCGAGACGGACGGGAAAGCCTGAGGCCGTCCGGGGAAGGGCGCGGGACGTGGGCGCCGCCGGGAGACGATATGGAGAAAAGGATATACGAGGACTATAAATACAGCATGCAGGATACCGCCAGGCTCTATGTGGGGGCAAAGTATACCTTCCGGGAGCTTCTGGACGAGGATGAGATCAGCTTTAAGTTCCGCCTGATCATGGAGCGGTACATCCTGCCCGAGGCGGACAGGGAGGACACCCTGGAGACCCATCTGTACTACCTGGCCCCGGACAGCTTTTTGGTGAAGGTCTATAAGCAGATGAAGGCCAGGGTGAAGGTGAACGTCATAGAGGAGAAGAAGCCCCTCTTCGGGGGAATCCGGGGGAAGGCGGGCCCCGTACCGAAGAAGCGGTACGTGACGAAGCAGCTCACGGTGGAGGAGCTTGCGGGCATCCCGCCTGCGGAGAAGGAGCGGCAGGGCTGCGTGATACAGGAGCTGAGCGTCAGCAAGCTGGCATTGCTGGGATTGTGACCACAAAATGGCTATGTGTAGAGAATAAAAGCAAGAGGAGCGAAGAAAATGAGGGTAGAAGAAGTAACGAGCTATGAAGTCATCGAGAAAAGGAAGATAGCGGACATCGACAGCGTGGCCTATCTGTGCCGCCATAAGAAGACCGGGGCCAGGGTGGCATTGCTGTCCAATGACGACGACAACAAGGTGTTCTACATCGGATTCCGCACCACGCCCAGGGATTCCACCGGCGTGGCCCATATCCTGGAGCATTCCGTGCTCTGCGGCTCCAGGGAGTTCCCCATCAAGGATCCCTTCATCGAGCTGGCCAAGGGATCTTTGAACACCTTCCTGAACGCCATGACCTATCCCGACCGCACGGTGTACCCGGTGGCAAGCTGCAACGACAAGGATTTCCAGAACCTGATGCATGTCTATCTGGACGCGGTGTTCTATCCCAATATCTACGGGAACGAGGCCATCTTCCGCCAGGAGGGCTGGCATTATGAGCTGGACGAGGCGGGGAAGCTTTCCTACAATGGCGTAGTCTACAACGAGATGAAGGGGGCGTTCTCCTCCCCGGACAGCGTGCTGTACCGGGAGATCAGCACGGCCCTGTATCCCGACACCACCTATGCCTTTGAGTCCGGCGGTGACCCTGCGGCGATTCCGGAGCTGACCTATGAGCAGTTTCTGGAGTTCCACAGGACCTATTACCATCCCTCCAACAGCTATATCTACCTCTATGGCAACATGGACATGGCGGAGAAGCTGCAGTACATCGACGAGCATTACCTGTCCGCCTTCGATGCCCTGAAGGTGGAGTCCGAGGTGACGGGCCAGGAGCCCTTTGACGGACAGGTGCGCAGGGTGAGGCAGTTCCCCATCAGCGAGGGCGAGGACGTGGACGAGAACACCTATCTGGCATGGTGCAAGTCCGTGGGCGACAACCTGGACAGGGAGCTGTACGTGGCCTTCCAGGTCCTGGATTTCGTGCTCTGCACCGTGCCGGGCGCGCCCTTAAAGAAAGCGCTGATCGACAAAGGAATCGGCAAGGATGTGTTCAGCATCTATGACAATGACTTAAAGCAGCCCTATTTCAGCGTGGTGGCAAAGGGCACCTCCCTGTCTAAGGAGGAGGAGTTCCAGTCCACGATCCGGGAGACGCTTTCCGGGATAGTAGAAAAGGGTTTTGACAAAAAGGCCCTGCTGGCGGCCATCAACCACTTCGAGTTCCGCTACAGGGAGGCGGATTTCGGAAGCTTCCCCAAGGGGCTGATGTACGGCCTGCAGGCCCTGGGAAGCTGGGTGTATGACGACAGGGGCCCCTTCCTCCACATCGAGGCCAACGAGACCTATGCGAAGCTGCGGGCCAAAGTGGAGGAGGGCTATTTCGAGGAGCTGGTGAAAAAGTACCTGCTGGAGAATCCCCATGGGGCCATGGTAGTCCTGGAGCCCAAGGAGGGTCTTGCCGGGGAGCAGGAGGAGAAGCTGGCAGGAGCCCTGGCGGAGATCAAAGGAGAGATGTCCCAGGAGGAGATTACAGGCATCCACAGCATGATGGACGCCCTGAACGCTTTCCGGGAGGACGTGGATTCCCCGGAGAACCTGGCGAAGATTCCCCTGCTGAACAGGGAGGACATGAAGCGGGAGGCTGCCCCCCTGATCAATGAGGAGAGGAGCCTGGCCGGCTGCCCCGCGCTGTACCATGAGGTGTTCACCAACGGCATCGGGTATCTGCGGCTGATGTTCGAGGTGAAGGACATCCCGGCGGAGTACTTCCCCTATCTCGGCATCCTGCAGAACGTGTTCTGCCATGTGGACACGGCCCATTACACCTATGGGGAGCTGAGCAATGAGATCAATCTGGCCACCGGGGAGATCGGGGTCACCTACAACAGCTACGGAAAAGTGGAGAATCCTAAGCAGTGTACCGTCACCCTGGAGGTCTACACCAAGGCGCTGTACGACAACCTGCCCAGGGCTCTGGAGCTGATGGAGGAGCTGATGCTGACCAGCGATTTCTCGGACGGCAAGCGGCTGAAGGAGATCCTGGCGGAGAACAATTCCAGGTACCGGGAGTATGTGCTGGAGGCCGGGAACAGCGTGGCCCTGAACAGGGCCCTGTCCTACGGGGATGCCAGGTACGCCATGAACGATGAACTGACGGGCATAGGACAGTACCGTCTGGCTTCCGGGCTGGAGAAGGACTTCGAGGCGAACAGGGAGCTTCTGACCAGGCGCCTGGAGGGCCTGTGCCGGATGATCTTCCGCCCGGAGAACCTGCGCGTGGACTTTACCGGGGACAGGAAGGCCTTCGAGGGCCTGGAGCCCGCCATCGCCGCCCTGAAAGCAAAGCTGTATACCTGTGAGGTGGAGAAGGGCAGCTTTCTCCCGGAGGTGTCCCGGAAGAACGAGGGCTTCATGACCGCCGGGCAGGTGCAGTATGTCTGCCGGGCCGGCAATTTCCTGAACAAGGGCCTGCCCTACAGGGGGGCGCTGCGGGTGCTGCAGGTGATGATGGGATATGAGTATCTGTGGACGAATATCCGGGTCAAGGGCGGCGCTTACGGATGCATGTGCGCTTTCGGAAGGACGGGGGAATGCTTCTTCGTCTCCTACCGCGACCCGAACCTGAGCCAGACCATCGATGTGTACGAGGCGGCGGCGGACTTCATCGGCGCTTATGACGCCAGCGAGAGGACGCTGACCCAGTACATCATCGGCACCTTCAGCCAGCTCGACATGCCCCTGACGGCGGCGGGCAAGGGCAGGCGCTCCAGGGAGGCCTATATGAGGGGCATCACCATGGACATGATTCAGAAGGAGCGGGACGAGGTCATCGATGTGACGGCGGAGGACATCCGGGGCCTGGCGGCCTATATCAGGGCCTTCATGGAGGACGATTTCCTCTGCGTGGTGGGCAGCGAACAGAAGATCAAGGCGGAAGCGGATAAATTCATGAATATCGAGAACCTTTCGTAGGTTTTTTCGTCTATAAGGACAGTGGGGGCCGTATTTGTATGGCTTCTGCTGTCAGAAGCGTAGAACCGGGGCATTTCTGACAGACAAGAGCGCCCCGGTCGCGCTGTCTTTGACGGCAGACGCTGGGATGGACGCAGGTTGGACCGGAAGCGGAAAAGGAGGAGCTTATGAAAAGGGACGGCAGGAAAATCGGGACTGGAAACGGGATTGCAAGAAACAGGACTGCAAAAGGAAGGAACAGGAAACCGGGACGGTGGGCTGGATTGCTCGTCTGCATATTGGCTACGTGTCTGTTTATGGGCTGCGGCGCGTCCGGCGGCGCGGACGGCGGCATTTTTGCGGTGACGGACAGCAAGGGCAGCGCCCAGGAGGCGGGCGTGAACGGCGCGGGCGGCGGCATGTTTCCCATGGAGGAGGCTGCGGAGTACGAGGCTTATGATACCGCGGACGGCGGAAGCCCGGAGGAGGGGACCGGCCAGAGCGCAGACGTCCAGGAGGGCCGGAAGCTGATTCAGACCGTGGGCCTGGAGGTGGAGACCAAGGAATTCGAGCAGATGATGTCCTCCCTTGAGGCGCAGGTGGAGGAGCTGGGCGGGTACATAGAGAACATGGAGACCTACAACGGCAGCAGTTATTCCGGCTATGTGTCCTCCCGCTACGCGAACCTCACCATCCGCGTCCCGAACGGAAAGCTGAACAGCTTCCTGCAGACCGTGTCCGACATCGGCAACGTGGTCAGGCGCAACGACAGCGTGGAGGACGTGACCCTGTCCTATGTGGACATGGAGAGCCGCAGGAACACCCTGCGCACGGAGCAGGAGAGACTGCTCGCGTTCCTGGAGAAGGCGGAGACCATCGAGGAGATCATCGCTTTGGAGCAGCGCCTGTCCGAGGTGCGCTATGAGTTGGAGAGCATGGAATCCCGGCTGCGCACCCTGGACAACCTGATAGACTACAGCACTGTCGAGCTCCATGTGTCCGAGGTCAGGGAGCTGACGGAGGTGCGCCAGGAGGAGCCTGGCCCGGGGAAGAGGATCGCGGAGGGCTTCCTGAGGAGCCTGCGGGACATCGGGGACGGCCTGATGGAGTTCGCCATCTGGTTCCTGACCCACATCCCTTATCTGGTGATATGGGCCGGCGTGATCGCGGTGGCCATCCTGCTCTGGAAGAAGATCCGCGCAAAGCGCCGGGGACGGAAGGAAGCCAGACAGCGGGAAGAGGAAGCGAGAATCCAGGCCCAGAGGGATCGGATGCAGGAATGGGAGGCCGCAGGGGCAGCCGAAAGCGCCGCGCCGGAGGCCGGGGAGAAAAAGGAATAGAAGCCCTGTGATTTATACCCGATTATACCCTTGAATAAAGGGGTATAATCGGGTATAATACATGATAATAGAATCCTCTTTTGGATTCTATTATACATGACAATATGAGGGAGGTGATGATGTGGATCAGGACAACCTGCTAACGCGCGTCAGGGAAATAGAAGGGCAGATTGCCGCCCTGCCGAAGGGGTCGCTCACCGTGAAGAAAGTAAACGGCAGAGAGTATTATTACCACCGCTGGACGGAGAACAAAAAACGTCATGAAAAATATCTGCCCTTTGAGGAAGTGGAGGATTTCCGGCAGCAGATTGCCCAACGGAAAGATCTGGAAAGCCAACTGAAGAAGCTTCGAAGAGGAATGCCGGATATCCCTGTGGCGGCGGACAGCTTCCATACAAATATCCGCATAGGCCCGTCCCTGAGGAGGTTTTCCGAACCTGTCCGCGGATACGAAAAAAGGGAATGCTATC
>CAMTBF010000185.1 GCA_947068385.1 uncultured Lachnospiraceae bacterium | reverse complement strand
GAGCCTGCGGGGATCACGTCCTCCGCTTCCTTGCCGTATTGATAGTCCTCCGTCAGCCTTCCGATAGCCGTCGTGCCCGCGGTCCCTATGAAGTCCACATTGTCGCTGGTGACGCCCAGCACCTCCAGCTCCGCTATGGATATCTGGCCGCTGGTGCTCTCGGGAATCAGCTTCAGGGCCGTGGCGCGGTATGTGCATACATAGTCGCCCTTTTCATTTTTGAAATGCACGGTGCCATCACCGTCAAAGGTTCCCTTGCCCACTTCCAGCCATATGCCGTCCACGAACACCTGGATACGGTAGCCGCCCGTCGTGCCTGCCGCTGCCTGCTGCCTGAACCCGGACACCGTCAGCGTCCTGTTGAACTCCACCACGATCTCCGCAGCTCCGCCGATGCTCGCCGTGTACGCGGTATCCGCCTTGCCGTCGATGAGCCGCATGGCCACGTCCTCCGGCTTCGGTTCGCAGGGATCGCTGTCGCTGCTGTCGCCCACAGGCGCGTCCGCCGTCAGGCCCTTGGTGCTCACCGTCCAGAAGGACTTGTCCAGCCGTCCGTCATGCTCTATCTTCACCGGCTCCAGGGTCTTCACCGCGGAACGGTTCAGGTATTTGTCGATCAGCGTCACCTCGTACCAGACCACCCTGTTGTTGATGTACACGGTGTCGGTGAAGGTATTGCCCGTGGCGAAGCCCACCGGCTCTTTCACTGTCCTGCCGCCCTCGATCATGCACCTGGTGATCTCATAGCCCAGCACATCCGCCTCGGGGATCCCTGTGGAGCTCAGGTTGAAGTCCACCTGATTCAGGGAGGCGGCATTGACCGTGGCGGTCGCTCCTCCTACGGCTTCCACCGTGCCCGCGGTCCCCAGGCTGCTGCCTCCGCCCTCAAGGCTGTATGCCCTGGCGTCATCGCTCACATAGTAGATTGCCCTGGTCTCCGCCTCGAACTGGGCCGCATATTTCCTGGTGCCCTCGTCCGGCGTCATGCCCCAGCGTTCAAAGAACTCCAGGATGTTCCGCTCCGCCGCCGCGCAGGACAGCCGCATCAGGATCTGGTCGCCGTCCCCCTCCAGCTTCAGGGCCACTCCCCCCGGGCTGGGTGCCTTCGCGGTATTGCGCGAATAAGTGTCCACTCTCGCGAAGAACAGATTGGCAAGCTGCTCCTTATGGTCCGCATATGTCCTGAAATTGTATCCTCTGTCGTATGCCAGATGGAGCTGCCAGTACATGCCCAGCTGGGTGAACACATTCGTGGCGCGGCCCTTGGTGCCGGAGGTGACCTTCTTGTAGACCTCCTCGTATTTGAAGCGCACGCTTCCGTTGTCGTCCTTTGCCTGGGCCAGCACGGCGAAATAGTTGTTGGTGATCTCCGCCACCGCGTAAGACCCCTGGTTGATGCAGTGCCCGATCTCATGGGCGATGCCCCATCCGAAATAGTTGCCGGACTGATATCTTCCCTGGCTGTCGCTCACCAGCGACCCGCAGTTCACCATGCCCGGTGCGGAACCCCATTCGATGCCGATATGGTTCCCCGCAGCGTACATGAACGCCCCTGAGAACATCCTCTGGTAACGGATGTTCAGATGGCCCTTGGGTATCCGATCCACGGCGTCCGCCGCGTTGGCGTTCAGGCCCTTGTGCTGGTAGAACAGGTACATCATCTCCTCCATGGCCTCCATGGAGCGCAGGAGCTTTCCGGCCCGTTCCTGGGCGCTGCCGCTGCCCAGCCCGCTCAGGATCTCCTCTGCGGGGAGCGAGAGCATCATGGTGTCCAGCAGGATGTCGGAAGCCCCCAGGATGCAGTTCTGTCTGTCATAGCCATAGCTTACCTGGGCGTTGCCGGAATTCTGATGATGCTGCCCGTGGAGCGCCTCCATCTGCCCCACCAGCGCGTCCAGCGCCTCCACGTAGGCAGTGGCCCTGGCCAGGCGTTCCCCGCCGTCCCTGTAAGGATCCAGCTGGTAAAGGTCGAGCCTGGGCACCTGCACGCCGCCGCTGACACGGACCGCATACTGATCGTTCTCGCCGCCGCTGCCCGTGTACTGTACGTACAGCGCGCCTCCGGACTCGAACCCCGTCGTGCTTCCCGCCTTCGGGATGGTCACGATGTTGGCGCCTATCTTCAGGCCCGTGGTCCCCGCCACCACGCCTCCGGACTCGGCATGGTACTGGGTAGCCACCAGCTGCAGGTCCGCAGCCTCCCCCGTCTTCTTGGTCTTGTGGCCCACGTAGACCACGATTCCCTCCTGGGCCGCCGCAGCCACCCCAAGGGGCTGCCATGCGTTCAGGCCGCTGAAGCCTCTGCCCACATCCTTCGTGCTGATGCCGCCATGCACCCGCACCGACTCCTTCAGCCCCTGGTCGCGCAGGATAGCCTCCGCCGTGTCCAGCTCGCGCTCCAGCAGCTCCTTGTCGGGATGGAGCTCCCCGCTGACCTCGTCCGGGGCATTGACCTGTGCCCGCAGGGCGTCTATGGTCTCCTGGGTCACGTCCTCCCGCAGCACCGTGTGGAGGTCGTCCTGGTACAGGTTCATGATCGACTCCAGCAGGGTGTCATAATGATAGAAATAGACCTCCGACACCGTTATCTGGTTGCCCTGGGCCGCATAGCGCGCCAGGCCGAACTGAATCTTCTTCGCCTCTACAGGCTGGGGGAGCTTCAGCACATAGTACAGCCTGTTGCCCGCGTCCCGTCTGCCCTGCAGCGAGATGCGGCCGTAATTTATGTACTCCGCGTTTCCGTCCTCATCCCACCAGCGCACCTGGGCGTAGAATATCCCCGTATCCTGGGAGGTGACGTCATGGAACGCTATGGTGTCCATCCTGTAGGCCTGGTCGAACTCATAGGTGAGGCCGTGCTTCAGGCTCATATAATTATAGCCGCCGTCATCCCAGGAGCCCTTGACATAATAGGAGGATCCGTTCTGATCCACGGTTCCCCATGCCGTGCCCGCCGTTGTGTCCAGAGGGCTGGCCTCCATCCTGCTGTTCTGGGCCGTGCTGACGATATGGGAGCTGGGCTTTCCGTCCTCCACCGGATTGATCATCCTGTACTTGGGCATCTGGGCAGGGTTGAGGTCCGTGGTGAGGGCCGATGCCGACAGCGACGGCCCGCTCTCTCCGAACTCGTTCACGCCCGTGACATAGACCGTGTACTCCGTCATATCCTCCAGCCCTGTAATGGTATAGCTATTGGTGGTGATGCCTTCTATCCTCTGGTATTCGCTGTCGCTGCTCTTTCTATAATGCAGGTTGTAGGAGGTCGTGTCCTTCATCAGCTTCCAGGATACCACGATGCTCTGGTACTTCCCCGTGGCCGATACGCCGTCCGGCTTGTCCGGCTTCTTGGTGGGCTTGGGCGTGGCCCTCACAGGCGAGCCGTAGCCGCTGCGCCATGTGCCGTTCACGGACTGGACGCGCACCTGGTACTCCTGGTAATTGACCAGGCTCTTCCCCCCGTAGGAGCCGATGTCCAGCGCGTTCTTTGCCACCATCACCGTCTCTGCGTCGCCCGCGGGGCTGCCATCGCCGTCCACGGGCACGATCTCCACCTCATAGCCCGTGACATTGATACAGGAATCCCAGGAAACGCTGATCCGGGCGCTGCCGGGGTCTGCATGCAGGTTCAGCGGAATGTCCATATCCGGCTCGGGGATCCTCGTCTCCATGCCGTTGACAAAGTCCACCTTGGAGATCTCCACCAGGTCATTGCTGCTGCGCACGCCCGTGATCAGCAGGGTCACACGCTTCACCGCGATCTGGGCTCCCAGGTTCACGATGATGTTGCCCTTCTTGTCCACCTCCACCGTCACATTGGTCTCCGCCAGCAGCTGGATCGGCTCTGCCTCCAAAAGCCCGGTATGCTGCTCCCTTCCGTTCTCGTCCAGATAGGTGATGTCCACCTTCGCGCTTTCCACAGGCGTGGCCTCTCCCGTCTCGACTATGAATCCATCGGCAACCCCTGCTCCCTTCAGCAGGTCGGTCTCGAACTCGAAGCTCAGGCCTACAGGGTTGTCTTCCGAAATCGCGCCGCCGTCCCTGGCCTTCAGGGTGACGGGGGCCTTGCTCTGCAGAAGCTCCTCCAGGCTCCCCTCCACCGCGGTGTTGGCATCGCCGGCGGAAGCGATCGCCGCAGGAGGCACGCCGCTCTGGACCTTCGCCAGGATGTCCCTGCTCTCCCTGTATCCTTTCGTAAAATACTCCAGATCCGCCAGGTCGATCTGTCCGTCCCGGTTCAGGTCCGCCGCCAGCCCGGTGGCGTCCCCGCCCTCGATGGCTGCCATCAGGGCGTCCCTGTCGCCCTCGTTGATGACGCCGTCCCCGTTCACGTCCCCTATCAGCAGGACGCCCGGATGCACATCCCCTGCCACGTAGTTCATCCCGGCCAGGAAGCCGGTCATCAGGCTCACGGACTCTTTGCCCTTTACGGCGATCTTCTGTGTGTAGGCGGCGAAGCCTGCCCCGGTGACTGTCAGCGTGTAGTCGCCCGCTGCAAGCCCCTTAAAAAAGCAGCTCCCCTCCTCAGGATTGTTCCCGTTGTCCCCTCCCAGGGTCACGAAGCCTTCCTGTTTCACCCCCTGGGCATCCGTCAGGCTCACGGCGAAGTCCACCGGACTCCCCAGGACCAAAGCCGCGCCTATGGACACGTCCACCTGGCAGATATTTCCGGCCCGGGCCGGTTTCTGCCCTGTGCCGTCCCCTGCCTCTCCGGCCTGATCCGGCGCATCGGTGGCATCCGGGGCGGCGGTCTCCTCCGGAACCGTGGTTTCGGACGGCTGGCCTGTGGCCTCCGGCACGTCTGCCTCGGACGGCTGGCCTGTGGCTTCCGCAGGCGGCAACGTCCCCCAAGGCTGGTCTGTCCCCGCAGGCACATCTGTCCCGCCGGGCTGGGCCTCCCCGGATGCCGCTTCTCCCGTCCCGGCCGTCCCGCCGGGCTGGGTTCCTTCCGATGCCGCTCCACCCGTCCCGTCGGTCCCGCCGGGCTGCGTCCCTTCCGCCGGCGCTGTGCCATCCGGCTGGCCCGTTCCTTCGGACGGCGCGGTGCCTTCCGTCTGCCCGCTGCCCGTTCGGCTTTCATCGCCCGAGGGAGCCGTCCCCTCTTCCTGCACCGTGGGCGCAGCCGTGGACGCATCTGTCGCATAAGTGGAAAAGCCTGTCCCGAACACCAGGACACATGCCATCAACAATGCTATTTTCCGCTTCATCATCCTTTTCCTTCCTCTTCTGCCGTACTCTGCTGACAAGAAAGGGGCCATAAACCGCTTTTGCACAATTCATGGTCCCAATCAGCATTTTTCAGGATACAGCCAAACTCCTACAGGCTCCCGCCTATTTCTTCATCAACAGGGATTTCCCGGTCATCTCCGCCGGCTGCTCCCTGCCCATGATCTCAATCAGGGTGGGCACGATGTCCGCCAGGCAGCCGTTCTCCCGCAGGGTGTAGGCCTCGTCATAGTTCACCAGGATGAAGGGCACCTGGTTGGTGGTGTGGGCCGTGAAGGGCTCCCCTGTCTCGTAGTCGATCAGCATCTCCGCATTGCCGTGGTCCGCACAGATGAACATGGCGCCGTCCTCCTCCTTGACGGCATCCACTGCCCTGCCCACGCACTCGTCCACTGCCTCCACGGCCTTGATGGCCGCATCCAGGACACCGGTGTGGCCCACCATGTCGGGATTGGCGAAATTGATGATGATCACGTCATATCTGCCGGAATGAATCGCCTCGCAGAGCTTGTCGCACACGCCGTAGGCGCTCATCTCAGGCTTCAGGTCATAGGTGGCCACCTCCTTGGGGGAGTTCACCAGCACCCTGTCCTCGCCCTCGTTGGGCTCCTCCACGCCGCCGTTGAAGAAGAATGTCACATGGGCGTACTTCTCGGTCTCGGCGATGCGGGCCTGCTTCAAGCCGTTCGCCGCCAGCCACTCGCCGAAGGTATTGGTGACGGACACCTTGTGGAACGCCACCTCCTTGTTGGGGATGGTGGGGTCGTAATCGGAGAAGCATACATAGGTGATGTTCATCCTGGGCCCTCTGTCAAAGCCCTTGAAGTCGTCGTCGCAGAAGGCCCTGGAGATCTCCCTGGCCCTGTCGGGACGGAAGTTGAAGAAGATGATGGAATCGCCCTCCTCCACCAGTGCCACGGGCTTTCCGTCCTCCATGGCCAAAGTGGGCTTCACGAATTCGTCCGTCTCCCCTCTGTCGTAGGATTCCTGGATGCCGCAGATACCGCAGGCGGCAGTCAGGCCCTCTCCCTTTGTCATGGCGTCATAGGCCAGCTTCACCCGGTCATAGTTGTTGTCCCTGTCCATGACGTAATAGCGTCCCATCACGGACGCGATCTTGCCTACGCCGATCCTCTCCATCTCCGCCGTGAGCTGCTCGGCGTACTCCTTGCCGCTGGCAGGCGGGGTGTCGCGGCCGTCCAGGAAGCAGTGCACGTACACCTTCTCCAGGCCGTTCCTCTTGGCCAGCTCCAGCAGGCCGTAGAGATGGGTATTGTGGCTGTGGACGCCGCCGTCGGACAGCAGGCCCATGAGATGCAGCGCGCTGCCGTTCTTCTTGCAGTTCTCCACCGCCTTCAGCAGGGCGGGGTTCTCGAAAAAGGTGCCGTCCTGGATCTCCTTGGTGATCCTGGTCAGCTCCTGGTACACGATGCGCCCTGCGCCCATGTTCAGATGCCCCACCTCGGAATTGCCCATCTGCCCCTCGGGAAGGCCCACCGCCATGCCGCTGGCATTGCCCCTCACGAAAGGATATTCCTCCATCAGCCTGTCCATCACCGGGGTCTTCGCCAATGCCACCGCGTTGCCCTCTTTTCTCTCATTGAGTCCGTATCCATCCAGAATCATCAGAACTACCGGTTTCTTGCTCATATCTGTTCTCCTTGCCGTATCCGCCTACGCGGATGCTTCCTGTTTTTTCTCTGTGGAACGCTATGCTTTCCAGCTTTACCAGAATTATACACTGAAAATGCTTTCCGCGCAATACCTTCCGCACCGGATTCCGTTAT
>CAMTBF010000184.1 GCA_947068385.1 uncultured Lachnospiraceae bacterium | reverse complement strand
GACAGGAACAAGACGCTCTACTTCCGCTCCATCTGGGAGATGATCAAGCTGGTGGCAAGCGCCCTGGATACGGTCAGCGAGGAGGAGGACGGTGTCCTGGAGCAGTCTTGGCAGGACGAATAGGGGCAGCAAAAAAGGGCGGTCCATGGCGGACGGCCCTTTTCCTGTCCTGTTATGATCGCGCTGTTCAGCCCTCGGTGTCCACCGGCGTGGCGCTGGTCTTCTTCGCCTCCTCGGCCATCTTGTCGAATTTCTCCATGACGGCCTCATAGGTGCGCTGGGAGATGTCGGGAAGGTCGCCGCCCCAGGTCTTGCCGGCCTTCTTGAAGCCCTTCTCGAAAGCGGCGCGCATGTCCTCGATCTTGTCAGGGTCTCCGCCGGTCAGTGCCTTCGCGAAGTCGATGATCCTGTCGGAGGTCTGGTTCACGCCCCAGTAGCCGTCCTCGGCGATGTCGGCCTGTGCCTGTGCCTTGGTGGCCGGATCCACGGTATAGTCGCCGCTGCGCAGGAAGGACCAGATATCGTTGGCCTTGCCGTAGGCGGTGGCCTGTCCGGTCATCATCTTCTCCACCAGGCTGCGGAGCTGTGCGGTGCGCGCGTCGGCATCGGCCTTCATCTTGTTGATCAGGTTGGTGTCGGGCTTATAGGTGGTCTTCCCCACGCTGTCCTTTACGCCTGACTGCTCATATACGACGCCCTTATCGGCAGAGGCCTCTTCCGATTTGGATGTTTCCTTAGACGCGGCAGTCTCCGCTGCCTTTGTGTCGGCTTTTACGTTCTCTGTAGCAGAATAGCTGTAGGCAGCCGCAGCCTGACTTGATGTAACTCCATTTACACTCATAGTATCCTCCTTCTGACGAAATATCTCGCGTCATCCATGACTCGGTTTTTTATGTGCTCTATCCATTATTTCGGCATGCGGATTGGAAATGTTTAGGTGCTGGCGGAGATATTTGATTGTTATTTTATCGGGGAGGCTCACAGGAAGCGCAGGACGATGTCCAGGGTGCAGTGGGAGAGGAGCTGCCCGCCGGAGGAGAGCGTGTAGGCCAGCCGGATCTCCGTCCCGTCCTCCTGGCGGGAGAACGAAGCCTCACGGGTGGCCACCTCCAGGCACAGGATCCCGTAGGGGGTGACATAGTCCGTCCTGTGGGTCTGGCCCGCCTGGAAGACCATGCGGGAGCGGACTGCGCCCCGCTTGGTCATCTCCAGGGTGCTGCCATTGTATTTTATCATGTTCCTGACTGCGCCTCCGGAACCGTCCGGCTCCTCTTCATACAGGATGTAGGAGCTGCCGTCCTTTTCATAGTAGTCCGCCGCCACGCGGCTCTCCGTGACGGATTCCTCCCCGTCCTGGCCACGCTGCCGTCCGGTCAGCGCAAGCTCTGCCCTCCTTGCCATGGCTGCCCCCCTAATATGCTTCGATGTTCACGGTCTTGGCCGACAATATGCCGTATTTGATGATGGAGTTGGCGAACCGCATGAATTTGTCCGCCTTATCGCTGACATAGAACTGGTAGCGGTTGCTGCCCAGGGCCGGAGGGGTCTGGCAGAGCAGGCCATGGGCCTCCAGGAGCCTGCGCAGCTCCATGGCGGTCTCGTAGGCCGGGTTCACCAGGGTCACCCGATCCCCCATGATCCTCCCCAGGGTGGATCGGATCAGGGGATAATGGGTGCAGCCCAGGATCAGGGTGTCGATGTCTATGTCGATCAGCTCCGTCAGATACCTGCGGGCGATCTCGTCCGTGACGGGATCCTCCAGGAGCCCTTCCTCCACCAGGGGCACGAAGAGGGGGCAGGCCTTGCCGTAGATGGATACCGCGTGCTTCAGCTCCTGTATGTACCGGGTGTAGATCTGGCTGCCGATGGTGGCCTCCGTGGCGATGACGCCGATCCGGCCGTTTTTGGTGGCGGAGACGGCGGCCCTGGCTCCCGGCTTCACCACGCCGATGACAGGGATGTCGCAGTCCTGCTCCAGGGCCTCCATGGCATAGGCGCTGGCGGTATTGCAGGCCACCACGATGGTCTTTACCCGGAACGTGCGCAGGAACCGCACGATTTGTTCGGAGAACCGCGTGACGGTCTCCCGGGATTTGTTGCCGTAGGGAACCCGGGCCGTATCCCCGAAATAGACGATCCGTTCATTGGGGATCTGCCGGATGATCTCCCGCACCACAGTAAGGCCGCCCACACCGGAGTCGAATACGCCGATGGGGGTGTCCCTGAGGGCGCTATTTTGTTTCAGTTCCGTTTCTGTCATGAAAAGCCTCCCAAAAAGACTAGGAATCGTTCCGGTTTTTTTGGAACAATGCCTTAAGCTCCGTGAGCAGCCTGCTGCGGAGGGTGATGCTGCCCTGATCCGCGCCCAGCAGGTCCAGATACAGGCCGCTGTCGAAGCTCCATTCCCGGGGCAGCTCCGTATAGCCGCCCTCCTCGTCCTCCACGCTGACCTTTACGGTGTCGGGGGTCAGGGCCAGCTCCGGATACAACAGCCCCCACCAGCCGAGGGCGGCGCATAACCCCGCCGCCACACGGATTCCGAGCCACTTCTTTTTCATGCAATATCCTCTTTTCGCTTTTTGAGGAGTATTGCCCTCCAGAGACGCGGCTATACATGGGGGCCGCTTTCCTTCCGCGGCCCTTTAGCTGCGGGCGGCCCCGCCGTTCTCCAGGCGGATCTGCCGGATGATGGCCTTCTTCTGGTTGTCGATGTGGAGCTTTGCTGCGGCCGCCGCCGTATCCTTGTCCTTGTCCACGATGCTCTCATAGATAATTCTATGTTCCTTCACCAGCGTTTCATGCTGGCTGCTGTCCTTGATATATTCGAAGCGGTAGCGGTACATCTGCTCGGAGAGGTTGTGCACCATCTGGACCAGGCGCCGGTTGCCGGTTGCCTCGACGATGATGTCGTGGAGGGCCACGTCGGCCTGGGCGATCTTCCTGGAATCCTTGGTGCCCACGCACTGCTCGAAATGGTCGCAGGCCTTCCGCAGCCGGGCCAGGCCCTCCTCCGTGATGCGGTCGCATGCCAGCTCGGCGCAGAGCGCGTCCAGGGTCCTGCGGACCTCCAGCACATCGCTCATGCTCTTCTCCGTGATCTGGGCCACCTCCGCGCCCCGGCGGGGGATCATGGTGACCAGGCCCTCCAGCTCCAGCCTGCGGATGGCCTCCCTGACGGGGGTGCGGCTGACGCCCAGCCTGTCCGCCAGATGGAGCTCCATCAGGCGCTCGCCGGGCTTCAGCTCGCCGGTGAGGATGGCCTGGCGCAATGTATTGAATACCACGTCCCGGAGCGGCAGATCTGCTTGAAAATCACTTTGCATAGGAATCCTCCATTCTCACCTGTTGACTATATGCTACACTGGCGTAGTCAAAAATGCCTGGCTGGCCAGCCCTTCCTGCCGGAACCGCTCCAGCGCCGCCTCTGCTTTCCCTCTGTCCAAAAAGATGCCGAACACGGTGGGCCCGCTGCCGCTCATGAGGCTGTCCGCCGCGCCCAGCTCCCGCATCCGTGCCTTGATGTCCGCTATGACGGGATGGGCCGGGACGGTGACCGTCTCCAGGACGTTTCCCATGCGCTCCAGCACGCCGCGCAGGCTTCCGTCCCTGACAGCCTGTACCATGCCGTCGATGTCGGGGTGCATTTCGATGCCGCCCGCGTCCAGGTGCTGGTAGACATATTTCGTGGATACGCTGACAGCGGGCTTTGCGATAAGGATATGGCAGAAGGGCAGGGGCGGGAGCGGGGTCAGCTTCTCCCCGATGCCCTCTGCCAGCGCCGTGCCGCCCAGGATGCAGTAGGGCACGTCGGCGCCGATGGCCACGCCGTCCTCCATGAGCTGCGCCGGGGAGAGGCCCAGACCGTATAGATGGTTGATCCCCTTCATGGCGGCGGCGGCATCGGTGCTGCCCCCCGCCATGCCGGCGGCGATGGGGATGCTCTTGCGCAGATGGACGCGCAGGCCGGGGCAGCCGTACTTGTCCAGCATGAGCCGGGCTGCTTTGTAGATGAGGTTGCCCTCCCCGGTGGGGAGGCCGTCCGCGTCGGTGGCGATGGCGAGGCCGCCCTCCGCCCTCTCCAGGGTCAGCTCGTCCCAGAGCCCTACGCTCTGCATGACCATCCTCACCTCATGGTAGCCGTTGGGGAGCCGCCGCACCACGTCCAGCCCCAGGTTGACCTTGGCATATGCCTTTATCCGATATCCGTCCATTGAAGTCCCTCCGTGCAATATTCCGGAACGGTTCCTTGTTGTACTGATTGTACTAAATTATATACAATCCCTGGGTCTGCGTCAAGGTGTGGACACTTGTTTTAAGAAATAGTGGTTAGGTTCCTGTTTGTATGTTATACTCAATAGGAGCTGACGGGAGATCGGACTGAGGGGGAACGGCAGGACAAAGGGAGGATGACGGTCGATGAGATACCAGATCAGGCACGCGCTGGTGCAGTACGGCGCGGACACCATATTACAGGACGTGAATTTTGAGATCCGTGACAGCGAGAAGATAGCGGTGGTGGGGCGCAACGGCTGCGGCAAGACCACGCTGCTGAAGCTGATCAACGGGGACATCCACATGAACAACTTGGACAGCGACGAGGAATGCGGCATCACCATGGCCGGGAAGCAGCGCATCGGCTTCCTGCACCAGATCAGCTTCCCCGACGGGGACACGTCCGTGGAGGAGGAAATCCGCAAGACCTTCGCGCCCATCTTCGCCTGCGAGGCCAGGATGAAGGAGATCGAGGGTGCGCTGGCCTCCGGCCAGGACAGGGCCCTGCTCCACGAGTACGACGACCTCCAGCGGCAGATGGAGGCCCTGCGGGGCTATACCTGGCGACAGGACATGGAAATCATGTTCCAGCGGTTCGGGTTCGCCCTGAAGGACTTGGAGCGCCCCATCGGGAGCTTCTCGGGGGGCCAGCAGACCAAGGTGGCCTTCATCAAGCTGCTCCTGAGCAGGCCGGACATCATGCTGCTGGACGAGCCCACCAACCACCTTGACCTTCCCACCATCGAGTGGCTGGAGGGGTATCTGAAGGAATATGACAGGTCTGTGGTAATCGTGTCCCACGACCGGATGTTCCTGGACCGGATCATCGATGTGACCTATGAGATTGAGTACCACCGCATCCGGCGCTATCCGGGCAATTATTCCGCCTTCATGGAGCAGAAGAAGGCGGCGCTGGCCAAGCAGGAGAAGGACTACGAGGCCCAGCAGAAGGAGATCCAGCGGCTCACGGAATGGATCGAGAAATGGAAGAACACGCCCACCAAGGTAGCCGCCACCAGATCCAAGCGCATGGCCATCGAGCACATGGTGAAGATAGAGAAGCCCAGGCGCTTCGACACCAGGGCCTTCCACGCCCTGTTCCAGCCCAGGATCGAGAGCTATACGGAGGTAATCGCGGCGAAGGGCCTGCGCATCGGCTACGACGCGGAGCTGTCCAGGGTTAGCTTTACCCTGCGCAAGGGCGACAGGCTGGCCATCATCGGGGAGAACGGCATCGGGAAGTCCACGCTGCTGAAGACCCTGACAGGCGCCGTGGCATCCCTGGGCGGCATGTTCTCCTTCGGCCCTAACGTGGAGTGGGGGTATTTCGACCAGCAGGCGGCGGTGGCGGACCACGCGGATCCGGAACAGACGGTGCTGGACAATTTCTGGGAGGAATACCCGAAGCTCCAGCGGGAGCAGGTCCGCGGCGCTCTGGGGAGCTTCCTGTTCTCCGGGGAGGACGTGGAGAAGAAGATGGGGCAGCTCTCCGGCGGCGAGCGGGTGCGGCTGGCCCTGTGCAAGATGTTCCAGACCAGGCCCAACCTGCTGATCCTGGACGAGCCCACCAACCACATGGACATCGTGGGCAAAGAGGCCCTGGAGCAGATGCTGGGGGCCTTCTCGGGAACGGTGCTCTTCGTGTCCCACGACAGGTACTTCATCCGCCAGATCGCCACGGGGATCCTGGAATTCGCAGGCGGCGAGGTGGTGCAGTATCCGTACCCTTATGAGGAATATCTCCATGAGAAGGAGAAGCGCCAGGCCCTCCTGCGGGGCTCGACTGCCCCGGGCGCGAACAGTGGAAAGGCCGGAAGCACCGGAAACATCGGGGTTGGATTCGGTCAGGGCGGCGGGCCGGCAGGCGGGACGGGCAGCGCCTCCGGCACAGAGGGAAGAGGGCGTGCCCAGCAGGGCGCTCCCACCATCTCTGATGTCTTCGACAAGAAGACCTACTATAGTCCCGGTAAGATAAAATCCCGGCTTACCAGGCAGCGGGAGAAATACGAGACCCAGCTGGCGGAGAGCGAGCAGCGGACGGCGGAGCTCAAGCTCCAGATGATGGATCCGGCCCTTGCATCGGACTACGAGAAGCTGATGGAGCTGCAGGCCCGACTGGACGCGGAGGAGGAGAACCAGGAATCCCTGCTGGAGCGGCTGCTGGAGACGGAGACGGCGCTGGAGGAGATGGAGTAGAAGTGGCTGGAGCAGGCGCATGGCGATATAGAAAGCGCGCATGGTGCGGGGAAAGGGACGGAACGCATATGGACAGAGAACAAATCGTACTGAGGGAGAACTGGAGATTTCATCTGGAGGAGGAAAAAGACTTCCATACCGGAACGCCGGGACAGGCGGAGTACCTGCGCAGCGCCGTGGCAGGGGCCTGGTATAAGGGCTTTGACGACAGCGGCTGGCGCAGCGTCACCGTGCCCCACGACTGGTCCGTGGAGCAGCCCTTTTCCGAGAGATATTCCAGCGGCACGGGCTATCTGGCGGGAGGAATCGGCTGGTACAGGGCGCATTTCCGGCTGCCCGAGGCCTATCGGGGGAAAAGCGTGCGAGTAGTGTTCGATGGTGTCTACAAGAACAGCCAGGTGTGGTGCAACAGCTATTATCTGGGGCAGAGGCCCTGCGGCTACAGCACCTTTTCCTATGACATCACCCATGCCGCCGCATTCGGCGACGAGGAGAACGTGCTCAGCGTGAAGGTGGTACATACGGATCTGGCGGATTCCAGATGGTTCAC
>CAMTBF010000183.1 GCA_947068385.1 uncultured Lachnospiraceae bacterium | reverse complement strand
TATTTACCAAGGACATATTCCTCCTCGAGATCTACCTGCCACCAGTGCGGTAACGTCTCGTTGTCTCTCATAAATCTCCCCTCTTTTCGTATACTCAAGACCGCCAGGATTCATCGCTTGAATCCCAGACGCGTATTATTGTATACAATCGTACAGTCGCTGTCAATGGTTTTTCGCAAAAATTAATTTTCCGGCCGCCTTTTATTCAGTTCAGCAGCCTCCCTACGTTCAGCAGGCCCCATCCCTGCCGGTTCCAGGGCAGGCCTAAGTCCGTGGCGGAAAACTGGAGCCTGCGCTTGCATTCCTCATTGGTCATGCCGGGGTATTTCTGGAAGGCCAGAGCCGCGGCTCCCGCCACCATAGGCGTGGCCATGGACGTGCCGCTCTTGGCTACATAGGGATGCCCGCCCTGTCCATATCCGCCCTGGAAGCCCAGGTTGCAGGAGTAGATGTCCGTGCCCGGCGCCACCAGGTCTGGCTTGCGGACAGGGCTCCCCAGGGCGCCCCGGCCCGAATACAGCTCGCAGCTCCTGGGATTGCCCAGGGCGAAGCTGCCGTCATAGCAGCCCACCGTCACCACCCGTCTGCCGCCCACCGCGGAGATGCTGCCCTCCCGGGGCCCCTTGTTCCCGGCCGCGCACACCACCAGGATTCCCGCCCGCCACAGCCTCTCTATCCGCTCCTGCAGGAGGTCTTCCTTCCTCCGCTCCCGCAGGCTCCCGATCCCCACGGAGATGTTCACGATCCGTATGCCGTATCTCTCCCGCTGCTCCAGCACCCAGTCCAGCCCCTCCAGCATGGCCTCCGTGGAGCCGTCCCCGTTCCTGTCCAATACCTTCCCCAGCACCAGCCGCACCCCCGGGGCCATCCCCCGCAGCCTCCCTCCCGATAAGCGTCCGCTCCCGCACAGGATCCCGCACACATGGGTGCCGTGCCCGCTGTCGTCATACAGGAGCCGTCTGTGCCCCACGAAATCCCGGAAGCACACTGCCCTGCCCCACAGGTCCGGATGGTCCCCCATTCCCGTGTCCAGCACGGCCACCGTCACGCCCCGGCCGTCCGTCCCCTCCGGTACCTCCCCCGCCACCATTTTCCTCACACGCTGCATAATCCCAAAAGTCCTGGCATATACTTTTATCTATTGTATGTCAGGGCGCCGGAATCCGTTCGCCGGATCCGGATCCGAATTTCCAAAACCGCTTGTCCGCCCACCCGTCCCGTTGTATAATAGAACCGTACCTGTCATCATAAGATGTGGATATCACTATTTTTCAATAGAAAAGAGGAGGCAGAATATGAACAAAGTCATCGAGACCATCAGGGAACGCAGCTCCACAAGGGGATACACCCCGGAGCCTGTCACGGCAGAGGAGCTGGACATCCTGCTCCAGGCGGGGCTGCAGGCCCCCACGGCGGCCAACAGGCAGGAGATACACTTCACCGTGCTGCCGGGCAGCCATCCGCTCCTGCAGGAGCTGGAGGAGGAAAAGAACCGGCTGCGGGACATCACCGCGCCGCCCCACAACTTCTATTATGAAGCCCCTGTCGTAGTCATCATCAGCGCCGACAGCACCTACAAATGGGGCTCCCTGGATGCCGGGATCGCAGTGGAGAACATGGCCCTGGCCGCGGAGTCCCTGGGGCTGGGGAACCTGATCATCGGCTGCATCCTGGATGCCATGTCGGGGGAAAAGAAAGCCCATTTCTCCGAGGCCCTGAAGCTACCGCCCGCCTATGAGTACAAAATAGCCATCGCCTTCGGGCACAAGGCGGTCACCAAGGAGCCCCATACCTATGATGCCGGCGCGCAGATCACAATGCTGTAGCATATCCCGGTATTTTGGCAAATTTCTTGACTTTTTTCGAAATATGGCTTGAATTATTCCGATGGATCAGGTAGACTGGTAATAATACCTATTTTCAAGGAGGGCTCTGATATGAAACGAGCGATGAAGCAGTCCACATTGACCCTGATCCTGAACGGAATATCCATCCTGACGCTGATATACATGGTATATTCCCTGATTGCATACAGTCAAGTCAGCGGCCAGCTCAACACTGCCAACGAGGAGCGGTTCAGCCTCACCTACAACGCCAACCGCTTCATGAACGGCTCCGCCTACCTTACCAACGAGGTGCGGGCCTTCGCCGCCACCGGCGACCGGCAGCATTACGACAACTACTGGAGCGAGGTCAACGACCTGCAGAACCGGGACAAGGGCGTCGCCGCCCTGCAGGAGATCGGCATCACCGACGAGGAGCAGGGCATGATAGACGACATGTTCGCCCTGTCCAACCGCCTGGTCCCCCTGGAGGAAAACGCCATGGAGGAAGTCCAGGCCGGAAACATGGCGGAGGCGATCTCCTATGTATACGGAAAGGATTACAGCGAGTCCATCGCCCAGATCAACGCCCTCAAGGAGCAGTTCCTGGCTGACCTGGACCAGCGCTCCCTGACCCAGGTCCAGGAGCTCCAGGCAAGGGCGGAGGCCATCCGGCTGAGCATGATCCTGGCCCTGGTCATGGTGGGGGTCATCCAGCTGCTGAACATGGTCATCTCCCGCCTCATGATCATGCGCCCGGTGCTGAAGGTCAAGGAGCAGATGATGGAGATCTCCCAGGGGAACCTGTCCGCGGAGTTCTCCCTGGAGCCCAACACTTCCGAAATCGGAATGCTGGTGGCCTCCATCCATGAGACCAAGGGGGAGCTGAAGAAATACATAAAGGAGATTGACCATACCCTGGCCCAGATGGCGGAGGGCAACATGAACCTCACCGTAGGGGACGACTATCGGGGGGAATTCCTGCCGATACAGGATGCCATGCGGCAGATCCTGGACTCCCTGAACCAGGCCCTGAGCCGGATCAACCTGACGGCAGAGCGCGTGTCCGAGGAATCGGAGCGCATGGCGTCGGACGCCCAGACCCTGTCCAACGGCAACGTGCAGCAGGCGGCGGCCGTCCAGCAGCTCTCCTCCAGCATCCATGAGATCTCCAAGCAGGTAGACCAGACCTCCAGGGATGCGGGGGACGCCAAGCAGGCCTCCGAGGACGCTTCCATGCAGCTGCGGGTCTGCGACGAGAAGATGACCGCCCTGACCACCGCCATAGGGGACATCTCAGCCTCCTCCAACCAGATAGGCGGCATCATCAAGACCATCAGCGACATCGCCTTCCAGACCAAGATCCTGGCCCTGAACGCCTCCGTGGAAGCGGCCCGGGCAGGGGAGGCGGGAAAGGGCTTCTCCGTGGTGGCGGACGAAGTGCAGAGCCTGGCCAACAAGAGCTCCGTCTCCGCCCAGGACATCGCCAAGCTCATCGAGAATTCCATGCAGCTGGTGCAGTACGGCTCCAACCTGTCCACCGACACCACCAACGCCCTCTCTGAGGTAATCGCCAGCGCCCAGAAGTCCTCGGAGCTAGTGGAGCGCATAGCAGGCTCCGCCGTGGAGCAGTCCCAGTCCCTGAAGCAGCTGACCCAGGGCATGGAGCAGATCTCCGAGGTAGTCCAGACCAATGCCTCCACGGCCGAGAAATCCGCCGCCTCCGCAAGAGAGCTGAACGACCAGGCCGCGGAGCTGAAGCTCTCCGTGCAGAAGTTCAGGCTGCGGGCTGGCAGGTGACAGAATGCAGGATGAATCAGGAGGCCATGGACATGGGAGCTGGGAACCGGATGAACTACAGGCTGCTGTTGGTGGAAGACGATTCCGTCATCGCAGGGGAGATGAAGCGCCATCTGGAGAAATGGGGCTATGAGGTCATCTGCGCCCAGGACTTCGGCAATGTGCTGGGGACGTTCGCGGACTGCTCTCCCCATCTGGTGCTGATGGACATCGGCCTGCCCTTTTACAACGGCTACTACTGGTGCGCCCAGATCCGGCAGGTTTCCAAGGTGCCCATCATCTTCGTCTCCTCCGCCAGCGACAACATGAACATCGTCATGGCCGTGAACATGGGCGGGGACGACTTTGTGACCAAGCCCTTCGAGCCGGAGGTGCTCTCGGCCAAGGTGCAGGCCATGCTCCGGCGCACCTATGCCTTCCGGGAACAGACCAACATCATGGAATGCCGGGGCGCGATCCTGAACCTGACGGACGCCTCCCTGCTGGTGAGCGGGGAGAAGCTGGAGCTCACCAAGAACGAATTCCGGATTCTACAGCTCCTCTTTGAGAACGCGGGCCAGACCGTATCCAGGGAGGCCATCATGAAGCGGCTCTGGGACAACGACTGCTTCGTGGACGACAATACCCTCACCGTGAACATGACCAGGCTTCGCAGGAAGCTGGAGGGCGCAGGGGCCGACCTTCCCATTCAGACGAAAAAAGGCCTCGGCTACCAGATTGGAGACTGAACATGAGACTGTGGCTGCGCTATCTGAAAGAGAAAAGGCTCACTTTGCTCCTGTATGCCCTGACCGTATTCTTCTTCATCGCCATAGGAAGCCTCTACCATATCGAAAACCTGGAGAAGCTCCTGTACGCCGCCCTGCTGACCTTCACGGTCTGGAGCCTGGCCCTGCTCTGGGAGGGCATACGGTATGTGCAGGAAAGCCGGCAGCTGGAGAAGGCCTTCCGCCATTTCGAGCATAGCGGAGAGCTGCTGTTCGACGAAGCCGAGGACAGGCTGCTGCAGAAGGCGGAGGGCGACATCGAAGCCGCGGAGAGCTTCCATGGGGCACAGCGCCTCTTCCTGTCCATGGTCTGCCAGTCCCACCGGAAGGAACAGCGCCTCTGGGAGGCGAAGGCTGCCGAGCGGGCCGACTATTATATGATGTGGACCCACCAGATCAAGACCCCCATCTCCGCCATCCGGCTCCTGCTGGACAAATCAAAGCTCCAGGACAGGGACGCTTTCCTGTTGAAGGAGGAGCTGTTCCGAATCGAGCAGTACGCGGAGATAGTGCTGACCTTCCAGCGCCTGGAGAGCATCTCCTCCGACCTGGTGCTGGAAAGCTACGACCTCTATGCCCTGGTGAAGCAGGCCGTCAGGAAATACGCTCTGTCCTTCATCAATAAGTCCCTGAGCCTGGGGCTGCCGGATACGGAATCGGCGGAGAGCAGTCCCTTCCGGATCCTCACAGACGAAAAATGGTTCGTCTTCTGCCTGGAGCAGCTCTTGTCCAACAGCATCAAGTACACCAACAGGGGCGGCATCTCTGTCAATGCCTGGGAGGAGGGGGAGCGGGTGATGCTCTCCATCGAAGACACGGGAATAGGCATCCGTGCGGAAGACCTGCCCCGCATCTTTGAGAAGGACTTCACAGGCTACAACGGCAGGCTGAGCAAGAAATCCACCGGCATCGGCCTGTACCTGTGCCGCCAGATTTTCACGCATCTGAACGTGACCATACGGGCGGAAAGCCAGGAGGGCCAGGGCACGAAGATCACGCTGGGAATCCCCAATGCGCAAAAGGCCCCCAGACCTTGAAGCTTGCAAAAATGTAAGGTTGCAGACAGGAAATGTAAGGCTGTTCGATGGCTCTTCATTTCCTTTTTTTGTATCCTTATCTTGTGATCGGGAGCTGTATGACAGTTCCTGCCGAAACAGATATATGAAGCACAAGGAGGATATCCCATATGTCGTTATTGGAAGTGAAAAATCTGAAGAAAGTGTATACCACCCGCCTGGGCGGCAACAAGGTGCAGGCCCTGGACAATGTAAGTTTCTGCGTGGAACAGGGAGAATATGTGGCCATCATGGGGGAGTCCGGCTCCGGCAAGACCACCCTGCTGAACATCATGGCATCCCTGGACAGGCCCACTGCCGGCCAGGTGATCCTGTCGGGCAGGAACATGGCGGAGATCAGGCAGAAGGACCTATGCGCCTTCCGCCGGGACAACCTGGGCTTCGTCTTCCAGGACTTCAACCTCCTGGACACCCTCTCCCTGCGGGACAACATCTTCCTGCCGCTGGTGCTGGCAGGGAACGATTACGGCAAAATGGAGGAGCGCCTGGCTCCCATGGCTGCGAAGCTTGGCATCTCGGAGCTTTTGGAGAAATACCCCTATGAGGTCTCCGGCGGCCAGAAGCAGCGGGCCGCGGTGGCCCGGGCTCTGATCACGAATCCCCAGATCGTGCTGGCGGACGAGCCCACGGGGGCGCTGGACTCCAAGGCCTCCGCCAGGCTGCTGGACATCTTCTCCGAGGTGAACGCGGACGGCCAGACCATCCTGATGGTGACCCACAGCACCCAGGCCGCCAGCCGGGCCGGGCGGGTGCTCTTCATCAAGGACGGCGTCATCTTCAACCAGATTTATCGAGGACGGCTGTCGGACGACGAGATGTACCAGAAGATATCGGACACGCTCACCGTGCTGCATACGGAAAGCGGACGGCTTGCGCATGGAGAAGCCGGTTCCCGCGTCATATCCATAACCGGAAAGGAGGGAGAATGATGGCCACAGCAAGAAGAAGACCCGCAGACCTGCTGCCCAGGATGGCAGTCTCCAATATCCGCAAGAACACCACCACCTACCTGCCCTACATCGGCATCAGCACCTTTGCCATGTTCACCTACTTTGTCTTCGACCTGATACTGAAGAACGACATCATGTACACCCTGCCCAAGGGCGGCTACACCCTGATGCTGGTCTACATCGGCTTCGGGCTGTTAGGCATCATCATGGTGCCATTCCTCTACTACACCAACAGCTTCCTGATCAAGCGGCGCAAGAAGGAGCTGGGCCTGTACAGCATGCTGGGGCTGGAGAAGAAGCACATCGGCATCATGATGTTCTGGGAGAGCCTGATCGTATATGTCTTCGTCTGTGCAGGGGCCATCGTCCTGGGGCTGGTGTTCTCCCGGCTGATCTTCCTCCTGCTCCTGAACCTGGCAAAGATGCAGGTGAACGTGGAGTTCACGGTGAGCCCCAAGGCCATTACGGACAGCCTGCTGTTCTACGCCTTCATCACCGCCCTGAACCTGACTGTGAACCTGATTCAGGTAGGCAAGGCTAACCCCGTGGAGCTGATTGATTTTATTCGTGTGCATTTGAGCCAGATTGGGGGAATTACTCCCGC
>CAMTBF010000182.1 GCA_947068385.1 uncultured Lachnospiraceae bacterium | reverse complement strand
TGCCACCTCTTTGCCAGCCTCCTCTACTTTCTTAAGCTGCTCCTCGGTGAGCCCTTGGAATTGTTTTTGATTTCATAAGTATTAGCCATTTTCCGCACCTCCTATACCAGCTTGCTCTCGCCCAGCATCCCGGCGATCTTGTTGGCAATCAACAGCAAGGCGATGCTGACGATGGACTGGAACACGCCGATTGCGGTACCTAAGCCATAGTTGTTGTTGCCGATGCCTCGGATGTAAGCGAACCAGCTAAGCACCATAGCGTGGTCCTGCACGATGCCATTGCTTAAGAGCATCTGCCGCTCCATGCCTACGTTCAGGGCGCTTCCGATGCTCATGATCAGCAGCACGGTGACAGTGGGCTTGATGCTGGGCAGGGTGATGTGCCAGATCCGCTTGAAGCGCCCTGCGCCGTCCACCTTGGCGGCTTCATAGAGGCCCTGGTCGATGCCCGCCATGGCGGAGAGATAGATGATGGCATCCCATCCCATCTCCTTCCACACATTGATCAGGCACACCACCAGCCAGAACACAGGGGAGTTGGTGGACATAAGGTGGAGCTGCTTCCCCAGGAAGGTGTCCACCGCGCCGCCGTCGTTCAAGAGCATCTTGGCGATGCTGGCGATGATGACCCAGGACACGAAGTGGGGCAGATAGGACACGGTCTGCGTCACCTTCTTGAACCTGGTGAACCGGATCTCGTTCATCATCAGGGCGAACAGGATGGCGAAGACCGTGCCCAGCAGGATTCCCAGGATGCTGGTGCCGATGGTGTTGATCATGGTCTGGGCGAAGAGCCTGTCGGTGAAGGCCTTGGTGAAATTGTCGAAGCCCGCGAATCCCCGCTGCCAGATGGGCTGGGCGAAGGACTTGGGCGTCACGTCCTGGAAAGCCATGGTCCAGCCCCAGAGAGGGATGTACTTGAAGACGATCAGCCAGACGACGAAGGGCACGGACATCAATAGCAGGTATCTCTGCCGCCACATCAGCTTCCCGCTGAACTTCTCTTTTTGGGGTTTGAGTTTCGTGGTTTCTTTCATGTTTCGGCTACCTCCTTTTTCTAAAGAAATTATAAAAAAAGGATGAATTTTCCGATACCCTGAAAATGGGTGGCGTTTTACCCTAAAAATCTTACCTGCATTCGAGTAGGGGCCTGCGCATAGGAAAGGCGGCCTCTCAGCCGCCCTTCTGCCCTTCCGAAACCTCCTTCTGGTATTCCCTGGGGCTTATGCCCACATATTTATTGAACTTCAGATAGAAATAGTCCACGTTCTTATATCCCACCTGCTCGGAGATCTGGTAGACCTTCATGTCCGTCTCCTCCAGCAGCCGCTTGGCATTGGTGATGCGGATGGAGTCCAGGATATTGTTGAAGCTGTCGCCGATCTCCCTGCGGAACAGCTTGCCCAGATAGTTGGCGTTGTAATTGAACATCCTGGCGAAGCTCTCCAGCTTCATCTCCTGTCCGTAATTCTTCTCCATGTAATAGTACATCCGCTTGATCACGGTGTCGGAGCCGTCCCTGCCGATGTTGACGCAGATGTCCTGCAGGATCTCCCGGTACAACTCCATCACCTGGTCCAGCTGCCCCACGCCGCCAAGCTGCTCCAGAAGCCCTGCCACGTCTCCCCCGCAGGAGCCGTACTTCTTCTCTATGCCGGCCTTCACGGTCATCAGGTTGTAGAGCACCTGCATCTTCACGTCCGCCTCCTTCACCAGGTTCCGGATGCAGTAGGTCCGGAACTTCTCCACGCCCTCCCGGATGCCGTCCAGGTCCCCCATCTCCGCCAGCATCAGGAAGTACTCGGCGGGGGGATTCTCCGCTTTTCTCTGCAGCTCCTCGATGGCCCCGATGGAAAGCACGCTGCCCTGCCCCAGCAGGAACTCCTGCTCCAGCAGGAACTCCTGCTCCAGCAGGGATTTCGCCAGCTTGTAGGAATAGGACAGCTCGTACCAGTTCCCCACCGTATTGCCCACGGCGATGACAAAGCCCGTGCCGTATCTGGCCTTCAGCCGCTCATTGCGCTCGGAGAGCTTCTTCGCCCAGGTCTTGTGATCCATGCCCTGGCCGACCAGCACCAGCCGCTCCTCCATGGTGGCCCGGTAGAGATAGAGCGAGGAGTCCTTCCCGAAGTCCTCCCATTTCCGGGAAGCCTTTTCCGCCTTTTCCGGCTCTTCCGGCTCTTCCTCGTTTGCCCCCCCGTCCGTCAAAATCGCCGCGCACAGGCTCCCCTCCCCGAAGGACATGCCCAACCGGGTCATCTGCTCTTCCAGGCTCTCCCTCGGCTCCCTGCGCAGAAGGATTCCCCGCAGCAGCTCCTCCCTGGCGGTCTCCTCATGGGCATCCTGCCGCTGTCTCTCTCTGGCCTGTTCGTCCAGGCTGCGGCGCACCTTCTCCACGCAGCGGGCCAGCTCCTCCTCGTCCACGGGCTTGAGCAGGTATTCCTCCACCCCCAGGGAGATGGCCGCTTTCGCGAATTCAAATTCCGAATAGCCCGTGAGGATGACGAAATGGCCCCGAAAGCCCGCCTCCCTGGCCAGGCGAATCAGCTCTATCCCCTGGATGCCCGGCATCTTGATGTCCACCAGGGCCAGGTCCGGACAGGCTTCCAGGAGCTTCTTCAGGCCGTCCCGCCCGTCCTTTCCGTCCTCGCACAGCTCGAACCCTGACGCCTCCCAGTCGATCAGGTCGCGTATGCCCCATCTGACGATTTCCTCATCATCGATTATCATCGCTCTGTACACTGCGCCTACCTGCCTTTCCCTCGTACATTGAATCGCATATCATTTTCTCTATATTCCGAATTTATTCGCTCGGAATTGTGTTTTCGATTCAGTCCTGCATGCCGCTGTTTTCCGTCTTCGGTTCCGGGACATCGCTTCCCGGTTCCGGGGCGCTGCTTTCAGGGCCCATGGATTTCACAGGGAGCCCCGGCAGATAGATGTCCACCCTAGTGAACCGGTTCTCCTCGCTCTCAATCCTTACGCCGTAGGCCTCGCCGTATTTCAGCCTCACCCGCTGGTGGACATTGGCCACGCCGATGTGCCGCCCTCTGGCGTCGTACCGGTTCAGCCTCTGGCGCATGCTCTCCAGCTGCCCTGCGGGAATCCCCAGCCCGTCGTCCTCCACGGATATGACTACGCATCCATCTTTCTTCCTTGCGCTGATATGGATATTCCCCTCCCCCTCCTTGCTCTCCAGCCCGTGGATGATGGAGTTCTCCACGATGGGCTGGATGACCAAGGGCAGTATCTTGTAATCCTCCAGGGCAGGCTCCACGCAAATATGGTAGCGGATACGCTCCCCGAAGCGGTGCTGCTGAATCTTCAGATAGCACTCCACCAGCTCGATCTCCTTGCTCAGGGGCGTGTCCGTCTCGCTGATCTGGATATAGCTGCGCATGATCTTGGCCAGCATCTTGACAATCTCCTCGATGTCCCCCTGGCCGCTCCTGCGGGCCTTCATGCGGATGGTCTCCAGCGTGTTGTACAGGAAATGGGGATTGATCTGGCTGGCCAGCATCTTGAACTCCGCGTCCTTCTGCTGGATGGTCAGGCGGTCGGCATGGAGCCGTTCCTGATAGACCTCCGCCAGCAGCCGCTGGATTTCCCCAATCATGGTCCCCAGGTAGTCGTAAAGGCTGGCGATCTCATCGCTCCCGCCGATCTCCTCCAGCTCGAACTGCCCCTGGGCGGCCCGGTGCATCTGCACCCGGAACCGCTCCACCCTGCCCGCGAAGGAGCGGGAGAATATCAGGATGACGCTGACGGACAGGATGACGCTGACGGCGAAAAACAGGATGCTGCGGGTATTCTGCCCGCGCACCGCGCCCAGGATGTCCTCATAGGCCAGGAAACTGACGAACTGCAGGTAGTCCTCCGACTCCACCAGCTCCAGGGTCTCGCAGGTCATCAGGTATTTCTTGCCTCCGATATGTACGCTCTCCTGGGTCTCCCCGCTTCCTCCGGAGGGCAGGAACGCCCGGATGTCCTCGCACTTTAAATCCTGCGCCATTTCCGTGACCACGGTGTCACCGTTCAGCAGCACGAGGGTATCGCAGCCCCGCTCACGCAGCAGGGTCTCGAACCGCTCCGGGCGGATGTACACCGCCAGGACGCCCACGTCCTCCCCCTTTTCCGTCTTCAGCATGCGCAGCATGGCCAGGGCATCCTGGTGCATGGAGGGAATGGGGCGGTAGCGCCAGATCGCGCCGCCGTTGCGCTGCTTCACGGCGCTGTACCACTCCTCCCGCTTCCGCTCCTCTGTGAGCCTTCCGAAACGGGAGTTCTCCACCAGCGTATCGTTCTCCATATAGATATTGACCCCGGCGATGATCCTGTTGTAGTATCTGGTATAGTCCTGAAAACCTGTGTAGGCCTTGTAGTCGTCCACCATCTGCTGGTAGGTCGTGTAGTGCTTTCGGGAGATTTCCTCCAGCCCTGCGTCAAAATAGAAATATTTCGTCACCGTGCTCACCGTGGAGAACATCTCCTCCGCCTGGCTCCGGATCATCTCCAGCTCCGTCACTTCCCTCTGCTCCACCTGCTCTACCAGGATCCTGGAAATGCCGTGCACCAGGTAGAACCCGATCAGGACAATGGGCAGCGCCCCGCCGAATATGTATATCAGGAACATCCGATAATGCAGCTTCATGCCTGCCAGGCGTTCCAGCAATCCCCTTATCCTCCTCATTACGTCCACCCGTCTATTCCTTCGTTTTATACAGTATACCCTGTCCATCCCCCCGCAGTCAAGGCACAGGAATCATGATTTTCAGCAGGAACTGCCCTTCCTGTGCCCTGACGCTGCACTGGCCCCCGTAGCGCTCCACGGCCTTACGGATATTGGGGAGGCCGAAGCCGTGGGCGCTCTCGTCCTGCTTGGTAGTCTTCAGCGAGGGCGCAGCCTCCGGCAGGGCGTTGTTCTCCACGCTCACCACCAGGATGTCCCGGATGCGGCCCGCCTTGGCGACGATGGCCCGCCGTTCCTCGGGGAGCTTCTCGCTGGCCTCGATGGCATTGTCCAGGGCATTGCCGAAGATCGTGCTGATGTCCAGGGGATCCAAGAAGGCGCTGTCCTCCATGGAGAGCATGGCGCTGAAGGCGATCTTCCGCTCCTGGGCCTTGCCCGCCTTGTCCCGCAGGATGATGTCCAGGAATTCGTTGCCCGTGTGGTAATAGTCCTCATAGGCGCCGATCTGCTCCTGCAGCCCCTGGACGGACCTGCGCAGCTCCTGTCCGTCCTCCGTCCGGGCCTGCAGCACCAGCAGATGGTTCTTCAGGTCGTGGTAGATGCCCCGCACCCGCTCCTCATCCTTCATCCGGTCCCTGTAATAATCCTGCTTCACCTCCAGCTCCCGGGCATGGCAGGCCGTGCGCACGGAGGCGCAGATATAGGCGGCGAGCCAGATGCAGCCGAAGCCGGAGAAAATGGAGGTCACGCAGATGGGGTAGACGATCACGGGATCCTCCGGCAGGAAATAGATAATGGTGAAGATGGCCACAAAGGGCGACAGCATCAGGGCGTCCACCACCAGCCACATCCTGGCCGTCAGGTCGGATGTGATCCGGCGCAGATGCTTCTTTAGGAGCAGCCAGGCCCCTGTCCAGAACAGCAGCCGCACCAGCTGGAAGCCCGTATGGATGGCGGTGCTGGCCAGGAGCTCCTGGCGCGTCCAGCCCTGGGACGGTCCCGACGGCGCTTGGGTGAAGCCGAAGAAAATCCTGCTCCCCGCGTCCTGGGTCATATAGTTCACGGCGATCAGCGCGGGGCCAAAGACCAGCACGGCGCTGAGCTTCTCCATCCACCGCCCTCTGTGGAACAGGGCCACATAGGCCCCAAAGCCTGTCAGCACGCCTATCAGCCCCGGCAGGTCATTGGAGTAGATGACCGCGGGGGCCAGGAAGCTGCAGGCAAAGAATGCCAGGACCCGCAGCGCCCGGTTCCGGCGCAGGGGCAGGAACGTGTGCAGCATCCAGCAGAAGACCAGCACATATCCCCATTCCAGCCCAAAAGACAAAATATCCAGAAAACCTATCATACCGCCATGCCTCCCCCGGGCGGAAGGTAGCTCCGCCTCTCCCTTCCATTGTAGCATCCGCGGCCCGAAACCACAAGACAGGCCCTGACGAAATCGTCAGGGCCTGCACCGGAACATTCCCGTGGACTTGTGGATGAAGATTGCCCCTTCCCTGTCCATCCGCTGCCGAAGCCGCTCACGCAGCTCCTCTCCCCGCTGCTCCAGGATACAGGCGGCATTGCCCGGGTAGGAGGACACATAGTCGTAGATCGCCTCTATGTCGTCCACTACAAGATCGTTCTCCTGATCCATCCTCTCGATCCGGGTGAAATGGGGCTGCAGCTGGGACATGGCGTTCTCCAGCCGAAAGCCCCTGGTGATGCTGCGGAAGGGCATCTCAATCCGGGCATCGAAGGCCTCAATGATTTCATGCAGCTCCCGCATATGGCCGTCGCCTACGGTGGAGCACAGAAACCTTCCCCCTGGCTTCAGGCCCCGGGCGATCTGTCCCAGGCAGGCCTCCCTGCGGTTCACATGGTACAGCATATGGTTGGCCACGATGCAGTCATGGCTTTCCCTCTCCAGCACAAGGTTGTCCGCGTCACAGATCCGGTATTCCACCCGTATCCCCTTTGCCTCGAACATTTCCCGGAAGGGGGACAGGTTCTCCCGGGCCTTCTCCAGCATCCCCTCAGACCGGTCCGTCAGCGTCAGCCCCAGCCCCTCCGGCAGCCTGCGGGCATTTTCCTGCCACAGCAGTCCCGTGCCGCAGCCCAGCTCCAGGACCCTCTCCCCCGCTTTCAGCTCCAGGCGCTCATACACCCATTCCATCCACCCCAGAGGGCTGGTGCTGTAATCGTGGAGCCGGATCCTTTTCTCCAGGTTGTCCGCGGTCCTGTACTGCTCCTGTATCTTCTCCTCCTCCGTGAGGAGGTTCAGCAGCCGGATTAGGAAGCCGCATTTGTCCTTCTCCCGGCTGCTCTCCATCATCTCAATGGCGGAGATGATCTCCTCCAGCTGCCTTTTCTTTGCCACTTCGCCAACTGTCATAAACCCTTGCGGAATTGCTCTGTATTT
>CAMTBF010000181.1 GCA_947068385.1 uncultured Lachnospiraceae bacterium | reverse complement strand
CGTGATCCCCGGCCCCTACAAGGTGTTCAACCACATGCACAACATCTCCTCCGTCACCAGGACCTCAGAGGACATCGTCCTGAACCCGAACCACACGGTGGGCGGCAGCTACGAGGGCACCTGGGAGCTGAAGGACGGCCACGAGGCGGTGATCGTCCTGAACGGCATCGAGTACAGAGGCGAATGGATCGTAGAGTGGGATCAGTACGGCTACAAGGATGTAGTTACGTTCACGGCCCTCTCCGACAAGGGCTACGCGGTCTGGGGGAGCGGCTACACAGCGCAGTAGATAATAGTTTCAGCATAAAAAGGCGGCCGGAGAAAGGGACGGCCGCTGGAAAGAAGGTGGAGGTATGTATCCAAGAAAGGGAAGGCACGGAAGCGGGACATTCCATGGAAGCAAGGTTTTCCAAGGAAGAGAAGCGTTCCGCGGAAACAGGACATTCCGCAGAATGCTGGCCTGGACCATGGCAGGGGTCATGGCGGCCGGAAGCCTCAGCGTCTGTGCCGAAGAAGGGGCGACTGACAAGGCCCTGGCGGACGGCGTGGTCAATGGGGAGACGGCATCCAATTACATCACGGACGACTTTTCCAACGACATGTACGACAGGAACTATACCGTGGTCAGCCAGAGCCAGGACAGCCCTTACTATCAGGGCGAGCAGATCTGCATCCCGGCGGCGGAGCATTTCCGGGGCTTGAGCGGTACGGAGCTTGTTCCTGACGAATACGGCCTTAGGGGGGGCACCGGGCAGGCGGTGAAGCTGGAGATCCATGACAGCGGCATCGTGACCGTGGATGCTCCCGAGACCGCGCGCTACTACATCAGCCTGGACTATCTGGACGCGGGGAGCAGCGTGCTCCCGTTGGAGCTGTCCATGAAGGTCAACGGCGAGTACCAGTTCTACGAGCTGCGCGACCTGGAGTTCGAGGCGGCCTGGAGGGATCCGGGGACGCCCTCCTTTGACAGGTACGGCAACCAGATCGTGCCCGTGCCGGACAAGGTAGTGAAGTGGGAGAACAAATACGTCTCCGATGCCAGCTACCGCCATTCCCAGCCCCTGGCCATCGAGCTTGCCAAGGGGGAGAACGAGCTGGAGATCGCCATGATCGAGGGCACCATGCTCCTGGGGAACATCTATCTGAACAGCGAGCCCTCCATCCCGGAGTACACCGGCTCGAAGAAGGCTGAGGGCGCGAACCTCATACAGATTCAGGCGGAGGCCATGACCGAGAGGAACGCCTCCTCCATCCGTGCTGCCTGTGAGCTGGACGTGGACCTGGATCCCTATGAGGTGGAGACAAAGGCCCTCAACACCATCGACAACGCTTCCTTCAAGGACGCGGGACAGAAAATCACATACGAATTCCAGGTGGAGGAGGCCGGAACCTATTATCTGGCTCTGAACTACAAGCAGAGCGAGAAGGCTGACTTCCCTGTCTTTCTCAATGTGGAGGTGGACGGACAGATCCCCAGCAGCGCGTTTCGCAACTACGGGCTGGATTATGGGAAGAGCTACCGCACCGAGACCTTTGCGGATGCCGAGGGCAATTATCTGAGCCTGGATCTGGACGCGGGCCTCCATACCATTTCCTTCATTCTATCAGCGGATCCGATCCGCCCTGTGCTGGAGGGCGTTGACAAGATTATGAGCGGCGTCAACAACCTGAACCTGGAGATCACCAAGGTGGCAGGCAACAACAAGGATAAGTACAGGGATCTGGATATCGAAAAGTACATACCGGACGCGATCGACCGCCTGGAGGGCTATGCCGACACCCTGGACGAACTCTGCGAGAGCATGAGGGTCTACAATCCCGGGGTGAAGAAGATCGGAGCCTTCTCCTCGGCGACGGTGGCCGCAGAGCAGCTGCGCAGCCTGGCCTCGGAGCCGGACGACCTGGCCTACCGGGTGGCGGAGCTGACCACCAGCACCAACTCCGTGAACCAGTTCCTGGCCAACCTGATCGACAGCCTGAACAAGAACGAGCTGGGCATCGATAGGATCTACCTGTACCAGGAGGGCGCGAAGCTGCCGAAGAACGCGGGCTTCTTTACTTCCATAGCCGCCAGCGCCAAGCGCTTCGTCACGTCCTTCACGTCCCAGGCCTATTCGACCAGCAACAACGACCCCTCCCACATCCAGGTGTGGGTGAACCGCTCCAGGCAGTACCTGGAGATCATGCAGAAGATGATCGACGAGGATTTCACGGCCCAGACCGGCATCCAGGTGGACCTGGCGCTGATGCCGGACCAGAACAAACTGATCCTGGCCAACGCCTCCGGGGACGCGCCGGACATCGCCACGGGCATCAACTACGCGGTTCCCTTCGAGCTGGGCATCCGGGGAGCCGTCAAGGATCTGACGGAATTTGAGGATTTCGTGGAGGTGGCGGATAGGTTCGAGGAGGGCCTGCTGGTGCCCGCCACCATCGGGGACGGCATCTTCGCTTTGCCGGAGACCATGAACTTCTGGGTGTTGTACGTGCGGACGGACATCTTCGACAAGCTGGGCCTGGAGGCCCCGGACACCCTGCAGGATGTGAAGAACCTTCTCCCTTCCCTGCAGATGCGGGGCATGAACTTCTATTACCCCACGGCGGGCATGCTGGCCATGCGCAACTTCCACGGCACCACGCCATTGATCCTGCAGAACGGCGGCTCCCTCTACACCCAGTTCGCAGGGGATTCCAACCTGACCAGCGAGGAATCCGTGGCAGGCTTCAAGGAGCTGACGGAGCTTTTCACCATCTATAACCTGCCCAAGGACATACCGAATTTCTACCAGCACTTCCGCAACGGCTCCATGCCCATCGGAATCGCGGACTATTCGGTGTACAACCTGCTCCTGAACGCCGCGCCGGAGATCGCCAACAGCTGGGAGATTCACATGGTGCCCGGCACGGTGGCCGAGGACGGGGAGATACTGCGGTACTCCTCGGGAGGAGCGGAGAGCACGGTGATGTTCACTTCCAATCCGGAGCGGGAGGCCCAGGCCTGGGAGTTCATGAAGTGGTGGTCCTCCGCGGAAGTGCAGGCGGCCTTCGGCCAGACCGTGCAGATTACCTACGGAAGCTCCTTCCTGTGGAATACGGCCAACAAAGAAGCCTTCTCCATGCTGCCCTGGAAGACCAGGGACAAGGAGACCATCCTGGCCCAGGCGGAGTGGATCAACGAATCCCCCAGGCTGCCCGGATCCTACATGGTAGAGCGGGAGATATCCAATGCTTACAACTCTGTAGTGGTAGACGGCAAGAACCTGCGCCGCACCCTGGACAACGCGGTGAAGCGAATCGACCGGGAGACGGAGCGCAAGCTGGAGGAGTTCGGCTACAATGACGCAAACGGCAACGTGATCACGCCTTACGAGGTTCCCACCCTGGAACGGGTGCGGGAGATCCTGGGCAAGACGGAAGAGGAGCATACCACGGAAGAAGAGCATTCCGTGGAAGAAGAGCATTCCGTGGAAGAGGAAAAAGGAGGTGAGGGCAAATGAGCGCAGCGGAAGTGAAAAAAGCAAAAAAGAACAGCATCGGCAAGCGCGAGAACGCCAACCCGGCGGCGAAATGGTTCCTGTCGCCCTACCTGCTTTTGTTCGCCGTATTCATCATCATCCCCATGGTGATTGCCATAGCGCTTTCCTTTACGAACTTCAACACCATTGAATTCCCGGATTTCGTGGGATTCATGAACTACATCAACCTGATCACCCAGGACGAGATCTTCATGCAGTATGTGCTGCCCAACACCGTGGTGTACGTGCTGATCGTAGGCGTGGGAGGCTATGTGCTCTCCTTCTTCCTGGCCTGGATCCTGGCCCAGATCTCCAAGGTGCCCAGGACGATCCTGGCGCTGATCTTCTACTCCCCCAGCATGACCAGCGGTGTGGCCATGACCGTGCTGTGGAAGATCATCTTCACCGGCGACCAGACAGGGTACTTAAACAGCATCCTGATGAAGCTGGGGATAATCACGGAGCCCATCGTCTGGCTGGTGGACGCCAGGTACCTGCTGCCCATCGTCATCATCGTGGCCCTGTGGTCCAGCATGGGCGTAGGGTTCCTGGCCATGATGGCGGGCATCCTCAACGCGGACGAGGAGCTCTATGAGGCGGGGGCCATCGACGGCATCAAGAACCGCTTCCAGGAGATGATCTACATCACCGTCCCCACCATGAAGCCCCAGATGCTCTTCGGCGCGGTGATGGCAGTGGTGAACACCTTCGCCAACGGCGCCATCGGCGTGGCCCTGACAGGGACCAACCCCACACCGGGCTACAGCGCCCAGCTGATCGTGAACCACATCGAGGACTACGGCTTCATCCGCTACGAGATGGGCTATGCCGCGGCCGTATCGGTGGTGCTGCTGTTGATCGTATGGCTCTTCTCCACCATGGCGAAGAAGCTGTTCGCCGAGAAAGACTGAAAGGGGGATTGAGAAATGGCTGGATACAAAGGGAGTAACATCAATCCCAAAAAATTCGAGAAAGGGCAGATTAAACTGATTGCGGCGGTGACGCCTCTGGCGATCCTCATGCTGCTGCCGATCATCTTCATCTTCTGCCATGCCTTCAAGCCCATGACGGAGCTGTTCACCTTCCCGCCCCGGTTCTTCGTGGTGAACCCCACCCTGGACAATTTCCGGGGGCTGATGAAGGCGTCCCAGACCTCGGGCATCCCCATGAGCCGCTATGTGTTCAACTCTCTGGTGGTGACCTTGTCGGACGTGCTGCTGTCCATCGTCCTGTCCACCACGGCGGGCTTCGCCCTCTCCAAGCTAAAGTTCCGGGGCAAGGAAGCTTTGATGGAGATCAACAACATGGCCCTGATGTTCGTGCCGGTGGCGGTGATGATTCCTCGTTATCTTGTAATCGATACGCTGAACATCACCAATAACTACCTGGCCCACATCCTGCCCCTGCTGGCCATGCCGGTGAGCCTGTTCCTGGTGAAGTAGTTCATCGACCAGATCCCGGACGCCCTGATCGACGCGGCCTACATGGACGGGGCCACGGACTTCGTGGTCTACCGCAAGATCATCCTGCCCATGATCAAGCCTGCCATCGCCACGGCGGCGATCCTGTCCTTCCAGCAGGTATGGGCCAATGTGGAGAGCTCCAATCTGTACATGAGCGAGGACGGGCTGCGCACCCTTGCCTTCTATATGAATACCCTGGCCAATGCCAACAACACCGTGGCCGGGCAGGGAATCGCGGCGGCGGCAACGTTGATTATGTTCGTGCCCAATCTGGTGATGTTCATCATCTGCCAGAAGAACGTCATGAACACCATGGCCCATTCCGGCATCAAGTAAGGGAGGGAAAGAGCATGAAGAAGTGGAAAAAATATTTGCTGGCTTTCTTTTCCGTGTTCCTGTTCCTGCAGCCTGCCCTGCAGGCCCGGGCGGAGGTTCCCTACAAGACCTATACCATCGACGGTTACGGTTATGTGACGGAGACCCAGACCGCCTATACACCGAAATCGACATTCAGCAAAATCGGGGACCATTCCCTGGTAAGTCCCATGGACCTAAAGGTCACGGAGGACGGATACATCTATATCGCGGACGCGGGGGCCGGCGTGGTCTATGTCTCCACCTTAGAGGGGGAGTATGTGAAGACCATCGGCGAAGGGGAGCTCTCCGAGCCCTACGGCGTGTTCGTGACGGAAAACAAGGACGTATACGTGGCGGACCACTCCGGCAAGGTGGTGGTCTTCGATGACACAGGCGCGGTGGGCGCGGTGTACACCAAGCCCGACCATCCCCTCTACGGCAGCGGCGAGTTCAAGCCCGTCAAGATCGTGGTGAATACCGGCGGGGACATGTACATCGTCTGCGAGGGCAATTCCAACGGCCTGGTGCAGCTCACCCCCACGGAGGGAGGCACCTTCCTGGGGTATTTCGGCACCAACTATGCCTCCGTCACTGTGCTGCGCATGATCCAGGAGGCGGTGTTCACGGACGAGCAGCTGGCCAGGATGGTTTCCAACCTGCCTGCCACCCCGGTGAACGTGGCCATCGACAAACAGGGGCTGATCTACACGGTGACCCCGGGCGAGGGCCAGACCAGCTTGAAGAAGCTGAACATCGCGGGCTCCAACCTGATCGAGCCGGACGCCTATGACGGCAAGGAGGCGGCGGTGGCAGTGGGGAACCATGACAATGTGTTCGTGGCGTCCTCCGACGGCTATATCTATGAGTACAATTCCGAGGGCGACCTGCTCTTCGTCTTCGGCGGCCGGGACGACGGGCGCTTCCGGATCGGCCTGTCCAAGAAGGTGGAGGCCATCGATGTGGACGCCCGGGACAATATCTATATCCTGGATTCCGACGCGGGACAGGTGCAGGTCTTCGAGGCCACGGAGTTCACCAACCTCCTGCATAGCGCCCTGAACCTCTATGAGAACGGCCGCTACACCGAGAGTAAGGAGCCGCTGGAGGAGGTGCTGGAGATGAACAGCCTCTTCGACTACGCCAACGAGGCCATGAGCCGCTCCTACCTCCAGGAGGAGAATTACGAGCAGGCCCTGAAATACGCCAGGGTGTCCAAGGCCTTCAGCGTGTACTCCGATTCCTTCTGGGAGGTGCGAAACACCTGGCTACGCAACCACCTGATCAGCGCTGTCGGAATCATCCTGCTGGTATGCATCCTGATCTGGATCCTGAAAAAGGTGCACCAGAAAAAGGGCATCTTCAATCCGATAATCAAAGCCACGGAACGGCCCAGGAACAGCGGCTACTGGCAGAGGCTGAAATACATGGCCTACTATATGAAGCATCCCGTGGACGGCGCTTACGGCCTGCGCTACGAGGGCAAGAGCTCCTGGATCACCGCGGGGACGCTGCTGGTATTGACCACTGCGGTCTATGTCATCAACAAATACTACTGCGGCTTCCTGCTGCGCAATGTGCGGGAGGGCAGGTACACCATCATGAACGATGTGCTGTCCATCGTGGGCGTGTTCGTGGTGCTGACGGCCTGCAACTATCTGATGTGTACCATCAACGACGGTGAGGGAAGCTTCAAGAGGCTGTTCTGCGGATTCGCCTTTGCGCTGACGCCATACATCCTCTTCCAGCCCATATGCATCATCGTCAGCAATGTGATTA
>CAMTBF010000180.1 GCA_947068385.1 uncultured Lachnospiraceae bacterium | reverse complement strand
TGATGCTGGCTATGATCCCTAATTTGTCATGAATCTTGTTCGGCAAGCCCTCCAGCATCCTTTTGGAATCTTTGATTCCGACCACATAACCATCATCATTTACCCCAATGTATAAAATGCCGCCTTCCGTATTGGCATACCCGCACAGCCATTTTAGAAATTCATCCTGCCATGACCATTTCCATTCCATTTGTTGGGATTCCTGGTTTTGCTGTGGTCTTTCATGATATGAATTCGTTTTATCCATGAGATTCCTTTCAAATCCTGTCATTGTTACGCAGAGGGCCTTTGGCCGCTCTTTGGCCGCTCCTCCGCCGGGAGAGACCGCGCTTATTTCATGACCATCTCCCCATCCTCCGGCAGGGGCTTTAGAGGTTCATGGGGCAGCGTCTGGTACCAGAATGCCACGGATGTGTAGTCATCATATCTGGGGCCTGTCCAGCCCAGATTGTCCAGGGTCATCCGGAAGCCGGTCTCAAAGTGGATGGAATCCGGTACATGGAAGCGGTACAGCAGGAACCGCTGCTGCCCGTTGTAAAAGGCCGCGTTGTCGCCCAGGATGGCGAACATGCCGGTGTAGAGGCCGCTGTAGGTATGGTATCTTTTCAGATAGATATCGTTGCCGAAGCCATAGGCGCCTCCGAAGTAGTCCTCTGTGCCGGTATAGTGGATGGACGGGTATGGGTCGTCGTCGATGTACATCCTGGCCTCCCCCTCCACCCAGCAGGTATTGTTGCCGTTCATGCCCGCTGCCAGGGTCAGGCCCAGGAACTGGCCCTTCCCTTTGATATTGTCGATGACGGTGTAGGAGCGGCCCTTCTGCACGGGGTGCTCCTGGCGGTAGGATGCGTGGAAGTAGCCGATATTTTCAGGCAGGTTCATGTAGCATCCTGTTATCATGTAGAAAAGCGTCTTGTCTTTGTCGCTGCGGTTTTCCATGGTGATTCTGCAGTGCTTTCGGAAAGGCATTTCCCAGTAGCAGTTCAGGCCTCTCCCGGGGGCCACCAGAATCTTGGCGGAGTTCAGGATGGGGTATCTGCCCTCCCGGTCTTCGAAGTTCTCATCGTAGGCGCAGCCAAAGAAAGCCGATATGGGCGCTTCCACGGATGGAGTCTCGTCCCCATCCCAGTAGATGCGCAGGATGAAGCTGTGGCCCACATATCCCGTGAACCAGATGCTCTGAATCATCCCCGGCCCCTCTGCATCCACCAAAGTGACAGTCTCCCCGGGATGGATGTCGATGCAGGGGCGCAGCTTGGTGCAATCTCCGCCCCGGGAGCCGCCAGCCCTGGCACCGGTGGGATTTTCGGCGGAAAAGGCGAAGGTCTTGATGTCCTGAATCAGGCTGATGTTTTCCATTTTCTACCTCCTCAAATGCTTAGTATGCTATAAGTAGCAAGCTGTCCCGATCGTAGCATATAATCTTATCACTGTCAACGGCATATGAAAGGCAATATCCCGCCCATTACAGCGTCAGCCTGTCCTCCATGGAGGAGGCTGTTACACCGGATATATGGGCCTCCGCCCAATTCTCGACACCAAGCTGGGCCATGGCGGAGGCTTTCGGTTTCTTGCCCAGGCCTAGGAACAGCCGCGCTACCCCTGATAAGGTACAGCAAGGTCAGCGCCGGACGCGCTACCACCAAATCAAGTACAGCAAGGTCAACGCCAGCCCGATGCAGAACAGCAGCAGGCCGAAGGACAGGCTCCGCTGGATGATGCGGTTGGTCTCCCTGAACTGCTCGTTCTTCACCGCCGCCAGGTGCAGGTAGTCCCTGTGGAGAGGGTTTTTCCTGCGCCAGGTGTGGTTGCCGAGAGCTTGGATCGCGTTCAGCGCCCGGCCCAGGCTCTCCGTGAGCACATTGCCCTCGGGGCGCTCATGGGGCAGGGGGCTGTCCCGGTACAGGGTCTTTCGCAACAGCACCACCAGGCCGTCCGCCAGGCTGTCCAGAATCCTGCAGAGCACTCCGGCTATTGTGGACAGGGTCTTTAAAATCAGCGGGCTGCTGAGGATCCTGTCCAGGGCATTGCAGATGCCGCCCAGGAGCCAGGGCAGGAAGCGGAGCATCAGGGGCCTGTAGAGGAGCTCCTCTAAATCCAGCCATTTGGGCCAGATGTCTATATATTCTCCTTTGCTGTTACGCAGGAGTCTTCGGATGAACGCCAGGTACACTGCCGCTCCTATTCCGATGGAAATCAGGCCGCCTTTCAGGTTTCCGGGGCTGAAGTAATTTACTGTGTGTCCTATTTCCGTGAGCTGCAGGAAGCCCTGGGCCAGTTCCGCTGCCCTGTCCATGAGGTTATATGGGCACAGTCCCCAGATGAACAGCACAGCCGCGCTTCCCGCCAAGGCAAGGATGGAAGCCGGTTTCATGTATTTTCCTCTTCTGTCGTACTTTTCCTGCAGCGCGGGGTTCCCGTTTTTTTCGATGAAAATCGCCACGAACAGCTTGGTCATGTAGGCCACGGTCAGGCCGCCGGAGAACAGGAACGTATACTCCAGGAGCCGCATCCCCAGGCCGCCCCCATATTCCACGATGCTCTCATGCAGCAGTGTCTTGCTGACATAGCCGCCGAAGAGGGGGATTCCGCCGATGGCCAGGGCTCCTGTCAGGAAGATGGCTTTCAGCAGGGGCTTTTTTCTGCCAAAGCCCCGGATATCGTTGAGGTTCAGGGCGTGGGCGTTCATGTAGACCACGCCTGCTGCCAGGAACAGCACCAGCTTTATCAGGGAATGGTTCACCATGTGCAGGAATGTCCCGTGGGCTGCCAGTGTACGGTATTCCGCATTCCCCTCCATCCCGGACAAAGCGGGCAGGCTGAGCATCCCGATTCCTATCAGGATGAAGCCTATCTGGGACATGGACGAGCAGGCCAGGGTCCGCTTTAAGTCTACGGAGAATACGGCAAGCACAGCGCCGCCCAGCATGGTAACTGCTCCCAGGGATAGTATGAGCAGGCCCCAGGCCCTGTCCTGAGGGAACAGGCAACAGCCCAGGATCAGGATGCCGTAGACGCCGGTCTTGGTCAGGATGCCGGAGAGCAGGGCGGAGGCGGGGGCAGGGGCCACGGGATGGGCCTTGGGCAGCCAGATGTGCAGGGGGAAGGCCCCGGCCTTGGCGCCGAAGCCGAAGAGCAGGCAGGCTCCCGCGGCGTAGAGCGTGTTTTTCTGCTGGCGGACTGCCGCGGCATTGAGCGCGTCTTTCTGCTGGCAGGCTGCCACTGCACTGGGCAGCTCCTGGATGGTCAGCGTGCCCAGCTGGTGGTAGAGCAGGAAGATGCCCATGAGCATCACCAGGCCCCCTGTCACCGCTACGGCCAGGTAGGTAGCGGCAGCCCGCAGCGCCGGCCCGTTCTCCTCCTGGGCTACCCATACGTAGGAGGTAAAGGACATAATCTCAAAGAAGACAAATGTGGTATATAAGTCCGCGGACAGGAACACGCCCATGGTGGCTCCCAGCGTCCACAGCAGGAAGAGGTAGAAGCGGCTGCGGTGGTGGTGATGGGCGAAGTATTCCCTGGAGAGGATCGCGGCCATCATCCACATGAACGCGGCCACGCAGCCGTAGACGCACCGGAATCCGTCCAGGGCGAAGTGCAGGCCCAGGCCGCAGACACCGGGGATGTCCAGGGATAGGATCAGCTTCGCGCCATTGCCCATGGCAAAAAATGACATGATTGTCATAACGATGAATTCCAGCACCACAAAGGACGCTACAAGCAAGTCGCGCAGCCTCCCCCCGGATTCCCGGCCACGGGCATTTGCCTCTTTTTTTCCGTCCGCCCGTCCCGCCAGATAGGCCAGAAGCCCTGCGGCAAAGGGGAAAAATATCAAAAATGCCAATCCTGTCTCCAATTTCGTCACCCTCCATGCCAAATCCATCAGTTCCTCCCGCGCCTCCAGGCATGCCGTCATACCCGCGCGGAGGCATTATACATATACTTCCTGTAATGGCTTCTGCAGCTTACAGAAACGCTATCCGCACATTTTTCTAAAAGCCTCTGTAAAATCACATTGTCCCAAAGGCAACCGCCTCCAGCATTTTTATGACAGGCCCGGAGCGCAGCCCAAAGCACACGATCAATGCCGCGAACACAAGCAGAGGCACCAGCATCCTCCACCCCGGCTCTCTCACATCCTCTATGGTGCCGTAATCGAAATCCTTTTTGGGAAAAAAGACCCTTACCACGATACCAATCATATAAATCGCCGTCAGCAGGGCCGACAGAAGCAACGCCGCCACTCCCGCGTAGGCCAGCGGCTCCCCGCATTCCACCGCCGCTTTTGCCAGATACCACTTGCTGACGAAGCCACAGAGCCCCGGCACCCCCATCAGGGCCAGGGCCGCCACCGTGAAGCACAGGAACACCCTGGGCATCCTCCGGCCCAGCCCGTCCAGCTCATGGACGTAATTCCGGCCTGTCTGGTGGATCACCGCCCCGGCGCAGAGGAAGGAGCATATCTTCATGAAGGAGTGGAACACCAGATGGGCCAGGGCCCCCGTCATCCCCAGGGGCGTCATCAGGGTCACGCCAAAGAGGATATAGGACAGGTTGCTCACCGTGGACCAGGCCAGCCGCCTTTTGAAATGGGTCTCCTTCACCGCCCGGCTGCAGCCGTACACAATGGTGAAGACCACCAGCCCCATCACCACCCGCTGGGCCCAGGTGCCCTTCAGCAGCCCGGTGCCGAAGCTATAGTAGGTCACCCGCATCACCGCAAAGGCCCCGGTGTTCACCACCGCCACCGCGTGGAGCAGGGCGGTCACCGGGGTGGGGGCCACGCTGGCCTTTGGCAGCCAGGAGGAGAATGGCCACATGGCCGTCTTCACGGAGAAGCCGCCGAAGCACAGCACGTAGACTAACAGCAATGTATCCTTTTTCTCCAGGATATTGGCCATGTCCAGCACGCCGCCGGGCACGAAGGAGGAGGTAGTGCCGTAGACCAGCACGAAAATCATGCCGATGAACGCAAAGGCAGCGCCGCCCAGCATGTAGTACAGATAGGCCCTGCTGGCCAGGATGGCCTCCCTTGTCCTGGTGTGCATCACCAGCGGCAGGGTCACGAGGCTGAGCATCTCGAAGAAGAAGTACATGGTCAGGATGTTCTCCGACAGGGCCACCCCCAGGGTCACGCCGTAGGTGGCGGTGTAGAACAGGAAAAAGGAGCCCGGGTTCTCCTCTTTTTCCATGTATTCAAAAGCGTACAGCATGGCAAAGGGCCAGAGGAACGCCACCAGCCCGGCGAACACCGCGCCCGGCCCGTCCAGCCGCAGGGTGATGCTCAAATCGTGGGTGAAGCGGAAAACCGTGAGGGCCTTTTCGGGCGCGGCAATGAGCAGCCGGCAGACCAGCGCGGAGTTGGCGCACACCGCCGCCTCCAGGTAGACCCACATGGCCCTTTTGCTGCGAAAGGATAGCAGCGGCAGGAGAATGCCCGTAAAAATAGGCAGAAGCACTACTATCAGCATCATGACCTCTCTCATGGCAACCAGATCCTTTCTCCATCGTTGGCTATAATACGGATGTGGCAATCCGGGACGCGTATTCTATCAGGCTGCCCGGGAAGATTCCCAAAAGCACCGCCAGGGCCGCAAGGATGACCAAGGGCAGGAGCATGGCCAGGGCTGGCTCTTGTATGGGGTCTGGCTCCGATGTCGAAGACGCTCCCGTCTTGGTCTCTGTCTCCGGCACAGCCGCCAGCCCATCGGAGCCTTTGCCCCCTTCATCCCTGGATTCCGGCTCAGCACCGACGCCCGGGAAGAATCCCTTCATGGCCACCGGCAGCAGATACCCGGCGGTGAGCAGGGCGCTGACTAACAGCACCACCGGCCCCAGCCAGGCGAAGACCCCGGTATCGGACTGCAGCGCCCCTTCCGCCAGATACCATTTGCTGATGAAGCCACCGGTAGGCGGAATCCCCACCAGCGCAAGCGACAGCAGCAGATAGCACCACATGGTCTTCGGCATCCGCTTCCCGATTCCCGTAAGCTGCTCCACCCTAGTATAGTCAAAATAATATACGAACACCCCCGCCGTCAGGAACAGCCCGCATTTCACCACAGCGTGCACCGCCACATGGAGCATGGCCCCGGTAAAGGCATCGGCAGTCAGCAGGGAAAGCCCGAACATGATGTAGGACACCTGGCTCACCGTGGAATAGGCCAGCCTCTTTTTGAAAACCTGCTCCCGGTAGGCCAGCATGGAGCCCATGAACACGGTCAACAGCGCCAGCGTCATCCAGGCCTGCTGCACCCATGTGCCCCGCAGGAACTCCGCCCCCACGATGTAGAACACCACCCTGACCACCGCCAATACGCCGGACTTCACAATGACGGCGGAGAGCACTGCGGAGGCCGGGGACGGGGCCACGGGATGGGCCGTGGGGAGCCAGGCGTGGAGCGGCACCATGCCGGCCTTGGCCCCGAAGCCCAGGAGCGCGGCGAACACGGCGATCAGCAGGATCCCCTCATGTCCCTGCGCTACCGCCATGTTCAATGTCCCCCCTGCTGCAAAGGCCAGAGTGTCGCTGTAGCGATATAAAATAAAGATGGCGAACAGTCCCCCATACGCTCCGCACAGGGAGTAGAAGAGATATTTCAATGCCGCCATGACGGACTCCCGCTTCCCGCTGTGGAGCACCAGGGGCATGGACGCCAAAGTGGTCAGCTCATAGAACAGGTACAGGGTCACCAGGTTCCCCGCGAAGTCGGAGGCCACCAGTATCCCATATAATATCAGATAAAAGCCGAAATACCGTTTTTCCTTCCCCTCATGGCGCATGTAGACAAAGGCAGACAGAGCAGACATGAGCCATATGAGGCTGACCACGGTCACGAACAGCCTGCCCACGGCGTCTATGCGGAAGTACACGGGGATGGTGTCCAGCAGCGTGAACAGCACAAGCTCCCGCTCCCCCGTCCAGGACAGCGTCAGTGCCAGAATCACGGAAATGCCCAGCACCATGCCCACATAGGCGCAGAGCCCTACACGGCCCTTCTCCCGGCTCCCGGCGGTGCGGCCGGATGCCAGACCGCTCCCTCCGGTTCCGGAATCTTCTCCGCCCGCCACGGACGCCCCCTCCCGAAAGGACGAAACCAGCAGAGCCGCGCCGCCCACCAC
>CAMTBF010000179.1 GCA_947068385.1 uncultured Lachnospiraceae bacterium | reverse complement strand
CAGGAGGATATGCGGCATGGCATAGACCGCTGGGCAGCGTGCATGGCAGGGGCAATGACATAGGAGTGGTACGGAAGATGGCAGGAAAGAGAAAGGTGCTGATTGCGGAAGACGAGATTCTGATACGGGAGGGTTTGAAGAGCATCGTTGACTGGGCGGGTCTGGACATGGAAATCGTGGGATGCGCCGTCAATGGGAAACAGGCGCTGGAGCTCTACGAAAAGGAGCACCCGGATATCCTGCTGACGGACATCAGGATGCCGGTGATGGACGGTCTGGAGCTGATCGCCCATATCCGGGAGAGGGATAAGCAGATTAGAATCGTGGTGCTGAGCTGCCTGGAGGAATTCCGGTATCTGCAGGAGGCCATGCGCATGGAGGTGTCGGATTACATCCTGAAGCTGAAGATGAAGCCCGCGGAAATCGAGAACGTCATGCGCAGGCTCAAGCAGGAGCTGGACAAAAGCGGGGACGGCAGGCAGATGCCCGACCTGCGGCTGCAGAAAGAAGAGCTGTTCAAGGAATACATCTTCTACCACCAGATGCCCGTGAGCGTGTTCCGGAGCCGCATAGAGCCCATGGGCCTTGCCGTGCGGGAGGAGTCGTTCCTGCTGTGCCGCCTGGTGCTGCTGGAATACAAAAAGGTCCGTCCCACCCATGTGGACGACGGAGGGATGCTGGCCCGCTTCCTCGTCCTGAACATGGCGGAGGAGATTGTCCGGCGATATGGGACAGGGGAGCTGATCTGGGAACGGGAGGACTGCTATCTGTTCCTGACCAATGCCCCGGGGGGAGAGGACGGCGGACAGGCCGCGCCGGAGCGCATGCTGCGGGAAATCGCCAGGACGCTTTCCGAGAGCCTGGACGTGCGGGCGGTATGGATCGTCAGCAGCGTGGCGGAGTCCTGGGAGCGCCTCCCCGACCTGTATCAGGAGTGCGTGGGCGCGCTGGAGGAGACCTGGCTGGGGAAGGACATCGTCTATGCCGCCCTGGCAGGCCGCCGCGCCCTGCTCTGGCAGAGGAAGGCCCAGGAGGCCTGCCGCCGGATCCGGACGCTCCTGCCCTGGAAGGAAGAGCAGCAGGAGCGCCTGTGCGCCTTGCTTACGCAGTGGGCGGCGAAAGGGGAGCTGGATAAGGGGAGGGCCGTGGGCATTCTGACAGAAGGGCTTGCACTGTGCGGGTTGGAGCCGGATGAGAGCCTGGCCGCGAAGATTCGGGAGAGCAGCACATTCCTGGAGGCGGTATCGGTGTACATAGAGGCCTGCCAGTTAGCACAGCGGCAGGGCCAGGAGAGGCTCAGCGTGGAGATCTATGAGGCCCTGGAGTATATCGATGGGCATCTGGAGCAGAAGCTCTCCCTGCAGTCGGTATCCGGCCGGGTGGGCTTGAGCCCCAATTATTTCAGCAGCCTGTTCAAGAAGGAGATGGATGTCAGCTTTGTGGACTATGTCACCCAGAAGAGGGTGGAGCGGGCCAGGGAAATGCTCATGAACACGGATCTGAAGACCTGGGAGGTGGCGGAGAGGACGGGATTCGTCAGCGACAGCTATTTCTCCCGGACATTCAAGCGGATCACGGGGAAGCAGCCCAGCTTCTACAGAAAGAGGGAGAAGAAATGAAGATTCCTTTTTACAGAAGCGTTTTTTGGCGCATGATGGCGGCGGTCTCGTTCAGCTTTCTGGCCATCCTCTCCGGCAGCTTTGCTTTCCTCTATGCCAGTGTCAGCGACTCCCTCAAGGAGAGGACGGACGCGGAGAAGATTCAATCCTTCCACCATCTGGGCTATAATATCGACACTTTCTGCCAGGATGTGGAACGTTTGACGGAACGCCTGATTTCGGAGACGGCGCTGACGGACATGGTATATGTAGGAAAGGAGAGCCCGGGGACGGAGTACTCCATGCGGGCGGCTTACTTTCGGGAGCTGGGGCAGATTCTGACGCAATATCAGTACGTGGAGTCGATCTGTTTCTACAATGCGGAGGGGCTGGTCCTTTCCATGGACGGACGGCAGAACACCATACAGGGGAAAGAGCAGGACAAGGGCATTTTCTACGAGGAGAAGCTGGCACCGTTCTGCTCCGGGGAAAAATATGATTTTGGGGGAGTGAAGTGGTTCGGCGGCTATACGAACAATGACTTTTTCCCTGCGCTGAGCAAGGATGACGAGACAGTTTATTATTTGTCCGCCTGTAGGCCTATGTATTGGGGTGCTTTCCAGGCCTGGGTGGTGGTCAATGTGAACCTGGACTATTTTACGGATATCTATAACTCCGATGGCATGGAGGGCGTGCCAGAAGAGCAAACATACATCGTGGATGCCCAGGGACGGATCATCTCCCATCCCTTGCGGGAGGCTTTGGGGAGGACGCGGCCAGGTGATTGGAGGCGGGAGGAGGCCGATGCGATTTACTCATTTGAGGAGAACGGCTGCCAGGTCCTGTGCTATCCGCTGACCGTTGCGGGCTGGACCATGATTGACGAAATGCCTCTGGAAGCGATTCTGGAGGATGCAAAGGACATGCGGATTACTTTCCTGGCCACCATTGCCGTGGCGGTGTGCCTGGTGGTCTTCTTCTCGGTATTCTGGGTGAACCGCCTGGTTCAGCCCCTGCGGGCCACCACGGAAGCCCTGCGCCGTATGGAGGGCGGCGAACTGGAGATCGCGCCCTTGGAGGGCGGGGAGAGCCGGGATGAAATCGGGCTGCTGGTACGGCAGTTCAACCGGATGTCGGGCAGGATCGAGGGGCTGGTGGAAGAGAACGCCGCCATGGAGAAGAAAAAGCGGGAGATGGAGATCCAGTCGCTGAAGTCCCAGCTGAATCCCCATTTCCTCTATAATACTCTGAATACGGTCAAATGGATGGCCGTCCTGAAGGGAGAGGAGGACATGGTGGACTGCCTGGATGCGCTGGGGGACATATTGCGGCCCATGTACCGGGGCAGCAGCCCGTTCTGGAGCTTTGCGGAGGAGATGGACTATATCGAGGACTATGGGAGGGTGATGCGCCACCGCTATGGGGACCAGGTCTGTCTGGTCCTGGAGCCGGAGGAGGAGACGCTGGAGGCCGGCGTACCGAAATTCGTTCTCCAGCCTCTTGTGGAGAATGCGTTCCTCTATGGGAGGAAGGAGGAGGGCACGGCGCTGGAAATCCGCGTAAGCAGCAGAAGGGAGGACGATATCCTGCTGCTGCAGGTGACGGATGACGGAGACGGAATCGAGAGGGAGGCATTGGAAGCGCTGCGGGAGAATGTCCGTATGGGAAAAAAGACGGCGCATATCGGCCTTTCCAATGTGAATGCCAGGATTCGCCTGCTCTGCGGGGAAGGGTATGGGCTGACGATCGACAGCGCGCCTGACAGGGGGTTTGTAGTGCTGGTTCATCTTCCCTATCGGGATTGGGAAAGTGAGAAATCGTAAGATTGTTATACTATTTGTTAGATTATACAAATATGCTTTTGAAAAAATGAAAACAGAAGAAGATTTGGACAAAAATCGGAGAATAGGGAATGGAACCTTTCTCCGATTTTTATTATAATGACAGCTATGAAACGCAGGTAGAAGCTGGATGCAGGAAAAGGGGGAGCGGGGAAGATGCAGGGCAGAGGAGAGGAAAGCTTGCTGGTGAGGCGTCTGGGCAGGCGGAGGGTCAGAGGGCTGAAATATACGCTTTTAGCGGTTCCCTTTGTAATCTATATATTTGCCATGAACTATGTGCCGTTGATAGGGTGGCTGTATTCCGTATTCGATTACAAGCTGGGACAGAGGTTCCTGGATTTCGGGAACATGGTCTTCGTAGGACTGGACAATTTCAAGAAACTGTATAACGAGCGCTCCGAGGTGATGCGGGTTCTGCGCAATACCCTGGTGATGAGCGGCCTGGGCCTTTTAGCCACACCCCTGCCGGTGGTGTTCGCCATCCTGTTCAATGAGATAAAGGGGAAGCATTTCAAGAAATTTGTGCAGACCACCACCACGCTGCCGAATTTCATCAGCTGGATTACGGTGTACGGCATCGCCTTTGCCTTTTTCTCCGTGAACGGCTTCGTGAGCACAGTGCTGCGGCAGTTCGGGATTGAGCCGTCGCCCACGGGCATCCTGGGGGATGTGGACAAGGTATGGTTCCTGCAGTGGTTTTTGGGCATCTGGAAATCTTTCGGCTGGTCGGCCATCATTTATATCGCAGCCATCGTAGGGATAGACTCGGAGCTTTTCGACGCGGCCAGGGTGGACGGTGCGGACAAGCTGCAGACAATCTGGCATATCACGGTGCCGGGCATCCTGCCCACCTACGTGGTCATGTTCCTGCTGGCGGTGAGCAATATCCTCACCAATGGCTTCGACCAGTATTTCATGTTCTACAATCCGCTGGTGGCAGACCGGATCGAGGTGCTGGACTATTATGTCTATAAAGTGGGATTCATCATCAACGACTATCCCTATTCCATCACGCTGGGGATGCTGAAGTCGCTTCTGAGCATAGCCCTTTTGTTCACGGCAAACGGACTTTCGAAGAAAATCAGGGGAGACGCTATTGTATAGGCAGGGAGGAAAAAGATGAGGCGCAATAAAAGCACGATGAAAGTATCAAGACAGGAGAGGGCGCTACAGGTAGTGAACTTCATCTGTATGACAGTGGCAGTGTTCTTATGTATGTATCCTTTCTGGTATCTGATTATCTATTCCCTATCGGATCCCGCCCAGGCGTCCCGGGGCGTATGGCTGCTGCCAAAGGGCTTCACCATCTACGCCTACCAATGGATTATGGAGAACACGAATTTCGGGCATGCGTTCCTGATCTCCACATCCAGGACGCTGATCAATACGGTGCTCTGCCTGCTGGGTTCCTCGCTGTTCGCCTATCTGGTGACCCAGAGGGACATGATTGCCAGGAAGTTCATCTACAGGTTCGTCATCATCACCATGTATCTGGGAGCCGGACTTGTCCCATACTATATCACGATGAAGAGCTATCATTTGAACAATTCCTATCTGCTCTATATCATACCGGGCATCCTGAATGCCTACTATGTGATTTTGATCAAGACTTTCATCGAGCAGATTCCGGCCTCTCTGGAGGAGTCCGCCAGGATGGACGGTGCGGGATTCTTCAAGGTCTATGCCAGGATCATCCTGCCCCTGTCCAAGCCTATCATCGCCACAGTGGCGGTGTACGCGTCCGTAGGGGCATGGAATTCCTGGCAGGACAACTATCTGCTGGCCCAGAGCCCGAAGCTGCAGACGGTACAGCTGCTTTTGTACAACTGCATCAATCAGGCCCAGGTCCTGGCTGACAGCATGAAGCAGGGCCTGGTACAGGCACCGGGGGCAGTGGCCCTGTCGGCGGAGACCATCAAGATGGCTACCACTATCGTGGCGGTGCTGCCGGTGATGATGGTATATCCTTTCCTACAGAAGTATTTCGTGAAGGGAGTCATGATGGGGGCTGTAAAGGGGTAATGACCTTTTTTATAGTAGCAATAGTGGAACTGGAAGAAAAGAAGGAGGATGTGAAATGAAGAGACAGAGCTTGTGGAAGAAAACGATGGCACTGGCTTTGGCGGCAGCGCTGCTGGCAGGCGTGAGCGCCTGCGGAAATGACAGCGGCAGCGGAGGAAGCGCTGAAAGCAGCAGCGGCAGTGCAGAAGAAGCTTCGGATGCCAGCGGGGGCGAGCAGAGTGAACAAGGCGGACAGGAGGCAAAAGGGGACGATGAGGTAATCACCCTCACCGTGCTGGGGGCCATGGGAGGCACGGACGGTGTCTCCACGGATGATCCTATCGGCCAATATATCAAGGACGAGCTGGGAATCGTGCTGGAGTATACACAGGTATCCAATGACCGCCTGAAGGTCATGGCGGCAGGCGGCGATCTGCCGGATATCGTCATGCTGCATGAAGCGCCGGAGATGGTGCAGAACCTGATTGATGCAGGAGCCCTGTGGGCCATGGACGAGTGGCTGGAGAACAATGGGGACAATCTGAAGGCAAAGCTGTCGGAGGCCCTGAAATACTCCAAGGAGGTGGTAGGTCAGGGAGCCACCTACTTCCTGCCCACGGAAGTGCAGATCGCCAATCCGGAAAGCCCCAACAAGAACGGCTTCGTCGGATTCTTCACCAGATGGGATTACTATAAGGAGCTGGGCTATCCGGAAATCAATACCGAGGATGAATACCTGGACGTGCTTAAGCAGATGGTAGAGGCCCATCCCACCACGGCTGACGGCAAGAAGGTGTATGCCCTGTCGGGATGGATCGACTGGGGTCTGTGGCCTTACAAAATCAGCTACCCTTTCAGCTTCGGCTATACCAACCTGGACAATAACCAGCTCTACGACCAGGTGAACGATCTGCTGGAGGATGAGTTCCTGGATGAGGACGGCGTGTTCTGGAGAGCCCTGGAGTTCTTCAACAAGGCTTACCGCATGGGCATCATGGATCCGGAGGCCTTTACCATGAAAGCGGAGCAGTATGACGCGAAAATCAGGAACGGCGAGGTGCTGGTGGCGGCATATAACTGGTGCCAGCCCGACACGGAGGTCTGCGGTGAGGATGCCGGCATGTTTGTGCTGCCTGGCCCGTTCCCCTACATCGCGCAGATTTATCCCATTGAGAGCAGTCTGGGATACATGACCACCAACGCTCTGGTCATCAGCGCGAACTGCGAGCACCCTGAGAAGGCCATGGAGCTGTTCGACTATCTGAACTCGGACGAGGGAGCCAGGCTGGTGCGTTCCGGCATCCCTGGTGAGGACTGGGATGTGGTGGACGGTGTTCCCCAGCTGATTGGCACCCGCCTGGAGAATTTCCTGAGCGGCGACACAGTAGAGCACGGATATACGAAGAGCAGGGGACTTGGCACATATGTCTGGCTGACCTCCCAGACTGCCACCAATCCGGCAGCAGACGGCTATCCGCTGGATCTGACATTGTCCAAGGAGTACAATCTACAGAACATAAAGCCTGCGGAGAAGGACTTCAGCGCTTATTACACCGATGGAAAGGCCCAGTATCCCGGTGAGGCCTATGTGCAGATGGTGGAGGACGGCAAACTCAAGACATTGTCCGAGAACGTGAAGTTTTGAAGATTGGAGAAAAACTGTTTTCGCAAGAAAATCGCATTTCGTT
>CAMTBF010000178.1 GCA_947068385.1 uncultured Lachnospiraceae bacterium | reverse complement strand
TGCAATGTGCCGTTCGCGGCGATTTCTCCCCATTTGGCAGGAATCACCGCGAAGTTCTTCTCGATGTCCTTGTCCAGAGGCACGGACACGCCTATGATGCGGAAGGCCTCTTTGGTCTCGATTCGATAGTTCATTTCTTCCACTCCTTTGACTGTGATTTTGAAAGTGATGGGCGGAAAAGATTTCACGGACACCCCGTCCTTTTTCAGGGAGGAGGGGGCGATGCCGTGGACGGACTGGAAGGCCCTGTTGAAGGCAGTGGGAGAGCTGTACCCGTACTTGCCCGCCACATCGATGATCTTCATGCCCCTGCCCTGGAGGTCCACGGCGGCCAGGGACATCTTCCTCCTGCGGATGTACTCGGACAGGGGAACCCCCGCCATATAGGTGAACATCCGCTGGAAATGGTAGGAGGAACAGCAGGCGATCCGCCCCAGGCGTTCCATGTCGATATCCTCTGTCAGATGTTCTTCGATATACCCTATTGCGTCATTCAAGCGTTCAATCCATTCCATGGTCATTTCTCCAATCTTTCCGGCTGTCCTTACTATATCACGATTGCCGGGCTTATTTCCTCTCCGTTTCTGCACGGAAAAGAGAGATGCATCCATTATACAATAGCTTTTTCGGAAAGGGAATCCGTTTTTGGCTGTTGTGGTCGGATTTGTGATAAAATGAGCCGGATTTCAGGGAGTCGGGCCGGAGGGGATGTAGTATAGTAGGGGTAGTTTACGAAAACGGTCTTTTCAGAAATCAGGAGGTATTCGGATGAGTGAGAAAATGATCTATGACGCGAAAAAGGATCCCCGCTATTCCAGGCCTTTCATCGACGCGGACGAGATGAGGCAGCGGGGCATGCCGGACGGACGTCAGGTTCCCTTTCGCTATGTCCATGGCGGATTTGAGGGGACGGATGCCAAATTTGTATTCTGTTTCCCGGAAAAGGAGAGCTTCAGGGGGCGCTTCTACCAGTACCTGTGCCCTTTCCCCGGGCCTGACGAGGAGGTGGCGTCCTTGGCCAGGAAGGGGGAGGACGATACCATTGCCTTTTGCCTGGCTTACGGCGCTTACTTCATCGAGACCAATATGGAGTCCGCCAGCGCTTTCGGCGGGCATCCCGATCCTCACAGGATATGGCAGTCCAGCGCGGCGGCAGCGGAGTATTCCAGGCAGCTTGCCCAGGAATACTATGGCTGCCCAAGGCCTTACGGCTACGTCTTCGGCGGCAGCGGCGGGTATAAGACCATTGCCTGCATCGAGAATACCAATGCCTGGGACGGAGCCTGCCCCTTTGTCATCGGCTCGCCCTATTCCCTGCCCAATACCATCACCCTCCATGTGCAGGGCATGCGGACGCTGCGCCATGTGATGGGGAAAATCGTGGATGCCCTGGACGCGGGTGGCAGCGGGGATATGTATGAGGGGCTGACGGAGGATGAGGCGAAGATGCTGCGGGAGATCACGCTGATGGGGTTTCCGCCCCAGACCTGGTTCATGGAGGCGGCGGGGCGCTGGGACGACGGTTCGCTCCCTGTATTGATGCCCGGCATCCGGCAGCAGGATCCCCAGTATTTCAAGGATTTCTGGGAGAAGCCCGGCTATCTGGGGACAGAGCCCGGCAGCAACGCCCTGCGGGACAGGCTGCAGTTTAAGACCAGGGTGGTGTCCGTCCATCTGCCGGGAGAAAAGGTGGATGCAGAGGCCGCAGGCGCAGAGGGCGAGGAAGAGTATTCCAACGGCGTGGACACGGCCTGGAAGAAGTCGCTGGTAGACGGGGGCGGCGCCTGGATTGAGGTGGAGGAGGTGCCCACAGGGGAGGACCTGTACCTGAAGGGCGTCAACATTGGCTTTGAAACCGGGGCGTCAGCGGGGAAGAATATGCTGCTGGGGGATATCATATACGGTGGAAATGTTGCCGCAGGCGGGAATGCCGCCACAAGCGATGTCAATGCCACCTGCGGTGTCAATGCCACCTACGGTGTCAATGCCACCTGCGGTGGCATTACGATTGGCATGTGCTACGGCATGGACGACATGGAATCGGTATTGAAGGCCGTCCGGCCGGGAGACATCCTGACCCTGGACAATTCCGACTACATAGCGGTCCAATCCTATTACCGCCACCAGGTGCCGCCCGACGCCAGCTTCCATGCCTGGGACCAGTTCCGGAACGCGGACGGGACGCCTGCCATTCCCCAGAGGGAGAACATCATGGGCCCCGGATTCTGCGGCACGGGCACAGTCCAGGAGGGAACCATCCAGGGCAAGGTCATCCTGACCCAGGCTCTGATGGATGAATCCACCTGTCCCTGGTGCGGCGACTGGTATCGGAGCGCTGTAAGAAAGGCAAAAGGGAATGAGGACGACTTCCGAATCTATTATTATGAAAGATGTCTCCACGGGGATGTGTCCACCCTGGATACGGATATGATCGTGAACTATCTGGGCGGCCTGAAGCAGGCTCTGCTGGACATCAGCGACTGGGTGAAGCGGGGCATCGAGCCCAGGCAGTCTTCCGTCTATGAGATGGAAGGAGGCTGTGTCCATATAGCAAGAGACGCGGCGCAGCGGAAGGGGATGCAGCCGGTCATCCGTCTCACGGCCAACGGCAGCGAATGCGCCCATGTAAAGGCAGGGGAAAGCGTCACATTGACAGCGTCCGCCCAGGTTCCGGAGGGGGCAGGGGAGGTGACGGAGCTTACGTTCTCCCTCTCGGATCCCATGTTCGGCACCTATGCCCGGGCGGATCAGGGCGGAGTTTACGGCGATTTCCTGGCCCAGGCGCGTTCCAGGCGGGTGAAGGGGGAGCTGGAGACCTATGTGACCGAAGCCGGACTGAATGGGGGAAGTGCCACTGTCACCACCAGCTACGACAAGCCGGGCACCTATTTTGCCACTGCTTTCGTGAAGAGCCAGAGAAACGGCGACAGGGATGAAATCTTCACCCAGGTGAAGAACCTTGCAAGAGCCAGGATCATTGTGGAATAGAACGGGAAGAAGGGAAGCGCTCTGTGGGAAGCAGCCGGATCTGTGGAAAAGCCTGTGGAAATGGGAAGCAGTACCAGGGGCCAACAGGTCGGATTTGTTGTAGTTCCAATCGGATTTCATGGATTTTTCAGATAGAATTTATTTTATAATATCATCATGAGAAAGAAATGAAAAACAGCAGTTCCCTTTCGGGGGGATGCGGGACAAAACAGGAGGTAACACATGAAAGGGTTGAAGAGGCTGGCAGTTTCGGCGATGGCGGGCATGGCGGCCCTTGCCATGACAGGGTGCGGGGGCGGCTCGGGCACCGCGTCGGAGGACCATACCTACACGGTATGGCTCTACAATGGGCAGGACGCGTCCTATTATACGGACTACGCGGAGAATCCCACGATTCAGTATCTGATGAGCCAGACCTGGGGGGAGAATGACGACAAAATCAAGCTGGAGTTCCAAGTCCCTCCTGCGGGCAGCCAGTTGAACAACTATGAGACCATGATCGCCACGGGAGATTTCCCTACCCTGATGCAGGCTTCCGTAGCGGACGCGGCGCCACGGATGCTGGAGTCGGAGATGATTCTGGACTTGACGGAACTGGTGGAGCAGTACATGCCCAACTACTACAATCTGATTCAGGCGAATGATGCCCTGAAGAGCAAGGTTGTCTTCGACATCGATGGCGAGGAGAAGATTCTCTCTATCAATACGGTCTTTGAAGACTATGGATATTATTTCTCCGGAAATATGTACCGCAGGGACTGGCTGGTGAAATACGGCAGGAATCCCCAGACGGGCGCGGCTTTTACCGGCGGCTACACGGACGAGGCGGACGTGGACAGCTGGGTGGACGATGTGGTGTTCCCCAGCGGCGGCACGGATCCGGTGTACATCAGCGACTGGGAGTGGATGTTCGAAATCTTCACGGAAGCCATGGCCGACCTTGGGATAACGGATTCCTACTGCACCAGCATCTACTATCCTGGCTACATGTGGTCCGGCGGCCTGTGCTCCTGCTTCGGGGAGGCCATCCCTATCTGGTACAAGGGCTCCGACGACGTGGTGCGCTTCGGCGGGGATTCCGAGTCCATGCGGGCCTACCTCCAGTGCCTGAACAACTGGTACGAGAAGGGCTGGCTGGATCAGGATTTCAATGAGAGGACTGCGGACATCTTCTATGCCACCGATGACACCAACAAGCGACTGGGCAAGGTGCCCATGTGGATCGGCACCCAGGCAGAGCTGGGCGGCAGGCTGGACATGCATGACGGCGGCCTGACAGAGGGCATCTATGTGGCGGGCTGCGCCTGGCCTATCAACGATGTGTACGGGGACGACTCCTGCAAGAACGTGGAACCCTGGGCCACCCAGGCGGGCGTCAGCCTGGTGGGCACCGGATTCCTGGTGATGGACGGCGCACAGGAGAAGGATTTGGGGCCTCTGCTGTCCATGCTGGATTATCTCTACTCTGACGATGGCGCTGTAATACACACCCTGGGGGCTACTCCCGCCCAGATGGAGGAGGCAGGGCTGGATACCTCTTTCTATGCGGATAACGGAATCGAGAACGGCACCTATGCCATGGGCGAGGACGGGCGCTACAAGAAGGTGGAGGCCATCACCCAGGATTCCGGCGGGCTGCTGATTGCGGCTACGGCCCAGCTTCTGCCCGGCTACTCTTTGGTGAGCAGTGTGGACGAGGGATATGCGGAAAACTACGAGAACAGCATGAAAGCATGGATCAAATATCCCAATAAGGGACAGATATGGGGATGCGATGCGTTCAGCCTGATCAGCAGCGAGGACATGAGCGCCATCACGGATCTCCACACCAAGGTCCTGAACTACCTGGAGCAGCACACCTACGAATTCATCAAGAGCATCACCGACATCGACAGCGACGAGGACTGGGGCAACTGGTGCACCATGCTGCAGAAGTACAATTACCAGAAGGCCACCGACATCCTGCAGCCCTATATTGACAGGAATCCGTTCATCGGGTAGAAGCTTAAGTTAGGAGAGGAGAATAGGAGAATGGCAAGAGAGAAAACGAAATTCAAACCGCCAAAGCTATCCTGGAAGCAGGACGCCAGGCGGAACTGGCCCGTGTACGCCATGTACCTCCCGGCCTTCATCATGACAGTGGTCTTAAGCTATATCCCCATGTTCGGCATCATCATGGCCTTTGAGGACTATGAGGTGCGCAAGGGCTTCTTCGGAAGCAAGTGGGTGGGCCTGCAGCACTTCCAGACCCTGTTCACCGGGGAGGAGTTCCTGGGGGCATTGCGCAATACCGTCTGCATCATGGTGATAAAATGCACCCTGGGCTTCGTGGCCCCCATCCTCTTCGCCTTTTTCCTGAGCATGCTGAAGAGCAAGCGGTACAAGAGGACGGTGCACACCTGCTCCTATCTGCCCAATTTCGTGGCGGCCGTGGTGGTGACCTCATTGCTGACGGAATTTTTGGCCAAGGACGGCCCTCTGACCATGCTGCTCACAAAGCTTGGGGTGGAGAACCAGAACTGGCTGGCCAATGACCGTATACCGGTGTTCTGGCTCATCTATGTGCTGATGGGCATCTGGCAGGGCATGGGCTGGGGCTCCATCATGTACGTGGCCTCCATCGCCACGGTCAGCGGCGACCTCCACGAGGCGGCGGCCATCGACGGCGCCACCAGGCTCCAGCGGATGACCAAGATTACCCTGCCCTGCATCATGCCCATGATCGTCATGATGTTCGTGCTGAACGTGGGACTGAGCTTCTCCACCGGGTATGACAGCATACTGCTCCTGTATATGCCCTCCACCTACAACGTGGCGGACACGGTCTACACCTACACTTACCGCTCCGCTTTCGGCGGAGGCGGCAACAACTACGGCCTGTCGGCGGCATCGGGGCTGTTCCAGTCCATCGTGGCCACAGTGCTGCTGGTGGGCTCCAATGCGCTGAGCAGGAGATTCGGTGACGGGAATTCGTTATTCTGAAAGGGGGGAGAAAGACATGGGTCTGATAAAGAAAAAGAACGATGTGAATGATGACAATAGAGTCTCCTCCATGGTGGAGCATCCGGGCCTGGGAGACCGGGCGGTGGACGTGGTCGTCATATTGGTATGCGCTTTGGTGGCTTTCTGCAGCCTGGTGCCCATGTGGCATGTGCTGATGAGCTCCCTGTCGGACGGAAAGACCCTGCTTGCCAGCTCCGGCGTGGCATGGCTGCCCGCGGGCGGCTTCACCCTGGACGGCTACAGGCATATCTTCGGGGACAGCTCCATCCTCACCGGCTATGCCAATACCTTGCTGTACACGGTGGCCTCCACGGCATTGGGGTTCTTCCTGGCGGTGATGTCGGGCTATGCCATGAGCCGTGACACGAAGCTGAAGGGGTTCATGATCATGGCGATGATGCTCCCCATGCTCTTTGGCGGCGGCATGGTGCCCACCTACATGGTCATCCGCAAACTTGGCTGGGTGGGGACCAGATGGGCCCTGATCGTCCCGGGCTGCACCAACGCCATGTTCATGGTGATGATGATGAACGCCTTTAACGCGGTGCCCAGGGAGATGTACGAGGCGGCCCGGATCGACGGCGCGGGGCATTTCCGCACCATGAGCCAGATCATGCTGCCCCAGGCCATGAACTTAGGCTCCGTCATCATTTTAAACAGCGTGGTGGGGCAGTGGAACTCCTGGCTCCAGGCCTCCATCTATGTGCCCAACAAGCGCAACCTCTGGCCCCTGCAGCTGTTCATCCGGGAGATTACGGCCAACAACGAGAACTTCCTCCAGACCTCCAACCCGGACTACAGCAGATACCTGATACGGTACGCGGTCATCGTGGCCGCCACCCTGCCCATCATCGTGCTGTTCCCTTTCTTCCAGGATAAGCTGGAGAAGGGGGTCATCGCCGGGGGCGTGAAAGGGTAGTGGGAGGAAAATAACCGTAGAAACGGAAAGTGAACTAATAAAAAACGAAATTACGAATTTACTCCAAAAAGGATTGCATTTTCCGGAAGAATTGCGTATACTAAAAAGGAAGATACGGCTGTACAGTGTCTTCGCTTCGCTGAAAGATGACGAGTGACGGTTCCGACTCGTCGGTAAAATAAAAATTGACCGGGCGAAGATGATGTGTGACGGTTCCGACACATCGGTAAAATAAAAACTGACCGGGCGAAGA
>CAMTBF010000177.1 GCA_947068385.1 uncultured Lachnospiraceae bacterium | reverse complement strand
GAGAACCGGATTCTGGTGAAGGAGGGGCTGAACCGCCTGCGGCATACCCGCAACCCAGGGATTAGGGCCCTGACAGAGGTCAACGGCATCGAGCCGGAGAAGCTGAGCGCCTATCACCTGGGCTTCGTGATTGGCCCCTGCCTCAACGCCACCGGCAGGCTGGACACCGCCAAGCGGGCCCTGGAGCTTCTCCAGAGCAAAAACAGGGTGGAGGCCATGACCGCGGCCAGGGAGCTGAAGGAGCTCAACGACAGCCGCAAGAACATGACCCTGCAGGGGGTGGAGCAGGCGGAAGGGTTCCTTGCCCGGCAGGGGATGGAAGGAGACAAGGTGCTGGTGATATACCTGCCTGAAGTCCACGAGAGCCTGGCGGGCATCATCGCCGGGCGCATCCGGGAGAGCCACCACCGCCCCGTCTTCATCCTGACCAAGGGGGAGGAAGGGGTCAAGGGCTCCGGCCGCTCCATAGAGGGCTACCACATGTACCAGGCCATGACGGAGGTGAAGCAGTATTTCACCAAGTTCGGCGGCCATGCCATGGCGGCGGGGCTGTCCATGCGGGAGGAGGACGTGGAGGCCTTCCGGCGGGACCTGAACCGGAACTGCAGGCTGGAGCCGGAGGACTTCATCCCCAAAGTGCACATCGATGTGCCCATGCCCATAGACTACGGGGACATGGGGCTGGCGGAGGAGCTGGAGCTGCTGGAGCCCTTCGGCGTAGGCAACCCCAGGCCGCTGTTCGCCCACAAGAACCTGATCTTCCTGACAGGGCACAAGATGGGCGCCAACCAGACCTGCGCCAGATACCAGGTGCGCACGGAAACCGGTGCCAGGCGCCAGATCGTCTTCTTCGGCGACCTGGAGAGGTTCGGCGCGTTCCTGGAGGAGAGGTTCGGCCCGGGAAGCCAGGAGGCGCTGTACGCGGGGAGAGGGAATTTCCCTGTGTCCGTGGCCTACCAGCTGGGGAAGAACACTTACCGGGGCAATACGGAGCTGCAGTACGTGATGCAGCATTATGCGTGACCAGAAATAGCCAAGGACGTTCATCTGGAGCTGCCGTAGACAGGCGGCTCCTTTTCTCTGCACAGGCCCGCATATGGAAATTTGCCGCTGGGGCGGCATGCGGGCCGCGCGGCGGGTAGTGGAGAAGGGCATTCCCCTACTCAATTTCGAATCAATGTCACTGCCATCAGCCCGACGACGATTTCCCGGGAGCATGCCGTCAGACGTATGCTTTTCAGCGCTTTGCCGTCCGGGAGGGGCCAGCGGATTGAGAGGGCTCTGAGATTCTCGCCCAGGTCTATAAGCTCCGGCGTGAAATCCTTCATCAGCTTTGCGTCTATCTCATTAAAGACATCGTTCCGCATCACCTTCTTGCCAAGGGCGGAGGCGCGCTCCGGATAGGGACATAGATTGATGTAATTGTCCGGATTGACCAGCGGAAGCTCCTCGGCCGATTCGTCCTCATAGGTGAAGATGAGCCTTGCGTTTTCGATGCCGCACTGGTTCGGATTGGTGGAACCGGCGATCAGTACAGCCGCCATGCTGGCCCGGCATCCCACGGCCAGCTCCACAGAGTCGGGATAGTTGTCCCAAAGGCTGGCGAATGCGATGTTTTCGGACTTCCCACAGATATGGAAGGGAATTCCCGCCGGACTTTTCACCTGGCCCGATTTCTCCAGGCGCATATCGGGCGGCCGGATTCCCCAGCAGGGGAAGGTCCACAGGGAGAAACCGTCCAGACCGACCTGGGTGCTGCAGCCCTTTTGGGGCCTGGGGGACAGGTATTCCTGGCGGAAGATGTCCGTCACGTCGGCGTTGAAGAGACCGGAGAGATCCAATGTCTCAAAGGCGGCCTTTTCAGGGAGCTTTGTGCACTGCTTGCGCCGCAGATGCTCCTTCTGCGGATCTGCCCCCAAATGCAGGCGGATTGCCCTAAAGCATCCGTCCGGCATCCTGCGGAAGGCCATGTGCTCTCCCCAGGAATTCCGGTCTGCACCCTGGGGATTGAAGATGTCCTCCCCGGCGGGAACCTGGCAGGCATCCTCCCAGGGCAGGAAATCCCGCTCTCCGCTGACATGCAGATGAACCTGCGCCCTGTCGCGGACGCCCAGCCGCAGCACCAGGGTCATGCCGCCGATGCCCGGCTCCAGGGACCAATCCTCCGCTCCCGTCACGTCGCAAAGCTCCTCCGCATACAGACGCATGCGTATGGTAAGGTCGGCAGGACGCGCCAGGCTGACCTGGATGCCGTAGCGTTCCCAGCTTATGGACACATCGTCAGTCCGCAGGCTGGCCTTTTCCCACGCAAAGGGAAGCATGGGAGCGATGGTCACCCGGCCATTGGGATAGTCGGGACGGTATCCGAACAGGCCCTCCACCACTGTCTTGATGAACAGGCTGGCGGTCTCCACGGTGGCATGGGTCATATCTCCGGGGATGAGGGCGTCCAGGTAGCGCCGGGCCGCCTTTTCCAGGATATCCAGTCCCTCCTTTACCTCTCCGCCCTGGAAGAACGCGCAGGCCTGCTGCATGTTTTCCCCGGCCCCGTTCTCGCGCACCGACCATATTCCCGGAATCCAGTTGGAAAAGAGGAAGCCGCCGTCCCTTTCCCGTTCCAGCGCCCAGAGGGGATAGTAGAGGGCCTGGGCGGTCTGGAAGGCATCCAGGAGGCCGCATTCCACCGGCAGGAAGGAGGAGTAGATCCAGGCATCCTCATGGAGCCTTCCGCCGCGTTCGCGATAGGTTCCGGGATATCCTTTTTCGGGAATCCAGAGCTCTCTCAGGAACGCCTCCTTTATCCGGTGGGCTTTACGGGCATATTTTAACGATTCCTCGCCCTCGGTGAGCTCCGCCATGGCCCGGCGCGCCGCATAGGCATAGGCGGTCTCCTCCACGGAAGCCCCGTCGGCGTAGGACACGCTGTCCGTGGGCCATGTATTGATGACGCTGGCATACAGCCCGGTATCCTCCGGGTCGAAGCATTCGTCCTCCCATTCTATGTGCAGCCTGAGCGCATCCCGCAGCAGGGCGGCGAACTCGCTGTCCCCGCTGCAGCGCCATGCCTGAATCATCTGATGGAAGAACTGGGTCTGCATATTGTAGAGCCCCTGGTCCTCCAGGATGCGCCCCTTGCCGTAAAAACGGGAATCCGGGGCGGGCCTGGTATAGGTCTCCTCCATGGCGTATCCGGTATGGGTCTCCTGCTTTTCCTGGGCCGCCGCATAGGCCCTCAGGGTCTCCTTCATCCTGTCGTGGCGGCCCAGCAGCGCGTGCCCGCAGTGCACCAGCCAGCCGACAAAGGGCATGGACCAGTTCATGTTCCCATGGATGGTCTTGGGCGGCCGCCAGGCTCCGTCCATTTCTCCCGCAGCCACCGCGCAGGCCATATTGATATATGCATCCGGGGTGTCCACCGCAAGCTGCCCGGAAAGGCGCTCTGACCGGGCGCGCCCCGCCGCGAAGGCTTGGGGAGCATCCACGGCGGGCTGGAAGCAGGCGGAAAAATATGTGCCGATGCTGCCCATGGCCTGAGAATCCCGGATATATAGCTCTCCGTCCGATTTCACATATATGCGCCGGGCTGTGGCCGTACCTGAAAGCAGGATTTCCTTTCCGTCCCCTGTCCATTCCGCCTGGTTCCCCTCCAGCCACTGCGGGAGGAAGGCCGTCCGCAGGAGCATGTCGTCGCCTCTGCTGACATCGATGTTCCACTCCTCGGAAAAGCTGTAGCCGGGGGACTGTACGGCTTCGGCCAGACCTCCGTAGGAAAACATAAGCTCCTCAGGGGAATCCGCCTGCAGTACCAGGCCCAGGCCGTCGCCCGGGGAGGTGACGGCAAGGGCTATCTCCCCGGGCAGCGCCGGATCGGATATCCGCCATCTGACCATGCCCGGGCGATAGTACATGCGGATTTCGGCACAGTCCTCCAGGGCCTTCCCCCGGCAGGAGAGCCGGAGCGTCCCCAGCATGATCCGCTTCTCCGCCAGGCGGATCAGCGGCCTGTCCCCGGCCATGATGTAGACAGGCGAGTTCCCCTCATAGATATGCCTGTTTGAGAAATTGGGCTTGTTCATCCCTTCAATCCACCCGTTACAGGGCATATATTCAGTCATTGTCTATCCTCCTATTATAGTTCCGCATCTGCCTCGCCCAGCACCCGGGCATGGGCAGAGAATTTCCGGCCGCGAAAGGAATGCGTCTGTAAATCCTCTGGGGCGCCGTGCGTGGCAGATGCTGTTTACGATTTTTGCATGGTTCTGCCGGGCTAATAATTTCCCAGACTGATGGCTTCCTCCGCAAAGTTTTCCACAGATTCCTTTTTTTCATAGAAACGGGTGGCGTTTTTGAGGATGCCCTCAAAGGTATAGCACTCCTGGCTCTTGTCAAGGGGAAGCTTCACTGTGCGCCCGCTGAAGCAGGACAGGTAGATCGCCGTGATCAGCTCCACTGTCCTGCGGCCGTCCGTGCCTGTGATCAGGGGCCTGGTGCCGGATTCCAGCGCGGTGAGGACATCATCGATTTCCCCGGCGTGGCCCTCGTGGATGAGGTCTGGGATGCCCTGGTAAAAAGCGTTCAGCTTGTCCATGAGCGCCCTGTTCCCCTCCGGCTGGGGGAAGCCGTTCCTCTGGCTGAGCTCCGCCTTCACGTCCCAGGGGGCGGATATCCTGGCATCGGCGCACTGAAGGACGATGCCCTGTTCCTCGCCGTGATGGACAACGGAGCTGGTGACCTGGGCCAGACCTCCATCCGGGTAATGCAGGCAGGCGGTGGACAGATCCTCCACCTCGGCATTGTCATGCATCACATTGGTGGCCATGGCCATCACGGTGTCCGGCAGCCTTCCCTCCAGCCAGTTGAGCATATCGATATGGTGCACGGCGTGGTTCAGGGTGGGGCCGCCCCCTTCCTTTTCCCAGGTGCCCCGCCACCACAGGTCATAGTAGCAGTGGCCCCGCCACCAGGCGGATTCCACTCTGGCGAAGCATAGCTTTCCGGCCAGGCCGCTGTCCGCGGTCTTTTTCAGCTTATAGATGGAATTCCGGAAACGGTTCTGGGCGATGCAGGCCATGGTCACATGGTTTCGCTCCTCGGCCTCCAGCATGGCATCGCACTCAGCCAGACAGGTGGCCATGGGCTTCTCCACCAGCACATTGCACCCGGCGTCCATGCTGTCTATGGCGATGGAAGCATGGACATAGGGCGGCGTGCACACGTGGACCAGGTCAATCGCGATGCCGGAATCCAGCATGCTCCGATGGTCGCTGAACACGGCGCAGTCCAGCCCGTATTTTTCCTTCATTGCCTCTGCCTTCTCGGGATAGATATCGCAGAGGGCCACTATCTTACATCTCTCCGGAAAGGTCAGCAGGCCTGCCACATGGGCGGGGGCGATGTTTCCGGTACCTACGATTGCTGCATGAATCACGATGATGTCTCCCTTCATGATTTATTTGACCCTGACGGCCTGGAGCTGGGCCCTGACGCAGAGTTCCGCGGCCTTGAAGGCGTGCTCCTGGGTCATGGCGTTTTCTGTCCGGTTCAGGCAATCCAGAATCAGCTGCCCGAAATAGGGATATCCCACCTTGCCGGATACCTCGAAATGATGCTCGCCCTGCCCGTCCACCAGAAATACATGGTCTCCGGTTCGGCTTCCGGTGCCTATGTTGACATATTTGCGCAGCTCTATGTAACCTTCCGTGCCCAGGATGAAGGTCCTTCCGTCCCCCCAGGTGGAGAGGCCGTCCGGAGTGAACCAGTCCACCCTGAAGTGCTGCGTGGCTCCATTGTCCCCCACCAGCACGGCATCCCCAAAGTCCTCCAGCTCCGGGTAGTCCGGGTGGCCGTAATTTCCCACCTGGCTGTAGGTTACCTGAGCATCCTTCGCGCCGCAGTAGAAGAGGAACTGTTCAATCTGATGGCTGCCGATGTCGCAGAGGATGCCGCCGTATTTTTCCCTCTGGAAGAACCAGCCAGGCCTGCTTTTCGGGTCGTCCACTCTGTGGGGGCCGAAGCCGTCCACATGGATGGGAGCCCCGATAGCGCCCTCCTGAATCAACTGTCCGGCGAAGACGGCGGATTCCACATGGATGCGTTCGCTGTAATACACCATGTACTTCCGGCCGGTCTTTTCGACCATCTCCTTTGCCGCCGCAAGCTGCTCCAGCGTGGTGAGAGGGGCTTTATCCGTGAAATAATCCTTGCCCGCAGCCATGACGCGCAGCCCAAGGGCGCATCTTTCACTGGTGACCGCCGCGCCGCAGACCAGCTTCACCTCAGGATCCTCCAGGATTTCCGCCTCGCTTCTGGCGGCCGCGGCATCTGGAAACGCCTTGAGGAACTGCGCCACCCTGGCGGGGTCGGGGTCGTATACCCATTTCACGCGTGCGCCTGCTTCGACCAGCCCGTTGCACATCCCGTAGATATGGCCGTGATTCAGCGCCACGGCGGCGATGCAGAAGGTGCCGGGGGCGACCACGGGTGCGGGTCTGCCTTTAGGGGCATAATTCATGCCATCTTTCCTGTCCGTCATAAATAATAACCATGCCTTTCTGTAGTCATAGATTTGATATGTTTTCATATCGGCTTTTCGCATGCCCGGCTCAAGCCGGAACCGGGCATGCGCTGCCTGCGTCTGTACCCTTTGCCCGGTGGCGCGGGCTTACTGAGCGGAACCGTAGTGCGCGGCATAGTCCTCCCAGACCGCTTCCGCCCCCGCGTCCTTCATGGCTGCCCGGTATGCCTCCATAAGGCCATCGAACTCATCCGCCTTACAGGTGATGCATTTCACCACATATTCATCGCTGGCCAGATTCAGCTCCGTGGAATGCTCGATCCGCACGTCTGAGGAGTATACGGGATTATATCTGAGGGTTCCGGCGCCTGCATTGGCATAATTGTCGATGACATAATCGGCCCACTCCCCATAGCTCTGGGCCATGGCCAGGGTAAAATCCTTTTCCGTGTAATAAAATCCGGAATTTCCCACCAGGAACATATCGTCACGGATCCAGTCCTTATCCGTGGCGTTGTAATCCATATCGATGACCACGGGAACATCATCGCTATAGTTGAAATGCTCGCCCTCCATGCCATGGTAAATGGTAAAGCCGCCTTCCTTGGATAAACGTTGTCTTTGGTGAAGGCTTTGGCTGGATCGCCGGTTGGGCTTT
>CAMTBF010000176.1 GCA_947068385.1 uncultured Lachnospiraceae bacterium | reverse complement strand
GCCTGGGAGGTGGAGCCGGAGGCATGCTCCGTGGAAAAGTCCGCCGGATCTCCCCCGGGAATCCATTTGATGAAGGGGGACAGGTTCCCATGGCGGATGCTCCTGCCGTCCTCCGCGGAGATCTTCATGGCGGAGGCATCGGTCAGCACCAGCTCCCTGCCGTCCCCCTCCACATGGTCGTAGATCCCTGCGCTCAGAGCGTCCAGCAGCGTGCTCTTCCCGGAATATCCGCCGCCCGTGATGACGGTGACCCCCTTCCGGAAAGCCATGCCCCTGACCCCGGCCACCTCCACCTCATCCTCCGGCGTGGACAGGAAGGGCACCGCCCCCTGCATGGGCGCGTCGCCACCCTTCTCCCTGGGCAGGATGCTGCCGTTTGCCACAAAGGCGCAGTAATCGCTGTCCCTCAGCCAGGCGCGGATCTCCTGCTGCCTGGCATGGAGCGCCAGGGCCCGCTGCAGCCCGGCATGGTCGAACTCGTTCACGAAGCAGTTCACCGCCTCCGGCAGATCCCTGGTCAGCATCTGCACCGCCTTCTTGTGCTTGCCCAGGGGGAGCTGTACCTGGAGCATGATGCTGACACAGGTGTAGGCAGGCACGTCCATAGCCCCGTCGATGGGCGCAATCATGCACATCACGGCCGTGGAGGATTTAACGCCATTGTCCCCCAGCCTGTCCAGGATCTCTATGGTGTCCCCTTTCAGGATGCGGTAATATTTCTGGGGCACCACGGTCACAGCCGCCACGTTCCGGGCCAGCACCTCGCTGCCCGGCTCATAGATGAAATAATGGCCGTTCTCCCTGGCGGTGCGCTTGCGGTTGTCGTTCTCCTCATTCAGGGCCCTCACATAGGGCAGGAAGGCGCGGAAGATATAGTCCAGCGCGGCCACTCCTGCCTCCTCCACTTTCAGCAGGTGCATGGGGATATGGATCGTGACCGTGGGCCTGGACAGCTCCAGGCGGTTGCTCTTGGTGATCTCATAGCCGATCTCCCCGTCCCAGTACATGGCGTGGTTGTGCACGATGGGATCCTTGTCCATGTAGGATTCGCACATCCTGCCCTCATAAATCTCCTCATAGGTCTCGCTGGCGGGCTTCATGTTCAATAGATAATATTTTAATCTCTTCAAATTCTGGTCTCCTTTTATACAGTGTCGTCTTCTTGATCTCGTTCTTCAAATAACCATTTTCCATCATCCATGCGCTCTTTTCTCTCATACATATCACCTTGCCCTTTCCGCAGTCCCTCGCGCGCGGCGGGAGCCCCCATGGCCCCGCACTTAAAAAAGCGCGGCAAGCAGACCTTATCCCCTGCTCGCCGCGCTCGTTTACGCGCACGAAAAAGGCACACCATTATGTGTGCCTGTCGTCAACAGTTGTTCATAAAGGTACTTAAAAAACGGCATCCGAAATGCCCTCTGTTCAGTTGATTCGGTTCACCATCCTTCTGCTTTTCCTCATATCGCGTATCCTCCTTCAACTGAATTTTTCAAGTACATAGCCAGTATAGCACTGCCTGCCGGAAATGGCAAGCAAAAAATGCGGCATGCCGGCATGTTGCATTCCGGCACGTCACTCCAGCACGTCAAAGGCCGTGCCGCAGGCCCAGGGGCTTCCGATGTCGCAGCGGCCATGGTGGTGCTGCCGGGAGACCACTTCCCCCTCTCCCTCCACCACGTCCACCTTGATCCGGCTGTCCCCGGCCTGCGTCCGGCCGTCCAGCAGCGCGATCAATGCCTCCACATCAGCGTTCTCCATCTTTCTGTCCTCCATAGCGTCCTCCTCTCTTCCTTTCCTGAAACGACCTTCTGAAATAGCTTCTGAAATAGCCTTTCCACCTTCCATGATACCCTTGCAAAGAATCCCTTCCTATGATAAAATGACACCGTCTACAGCAACGTGGTAGCAAGGGCGTCGAGCCCCCGCCATCACATCCAACGAGAAAACGAGGGATCCAAATGAATGAATTGAAGCTGAACAACAAGCGAACCGTCCTGGTGGGCCTGGCCTTCCTGTCCATCTGCTCCTTCTGGCAGATGTACGACAGCGTGGTGCCCTTGATCCTGCGGGAGACCTTCGGCATGGACGAGTCCCTGACAGGCATCATCATGGCCGCGGACAATATACTGGCCCTGTTCCTGCTGCCCTTCTTCGGCGGGCTGTCGGACCGGACGAATTCCCGGCTGGGCCGCCGCACGCCGTATATCATCGCAGGCACCGCGGCGGCGGTGATCCTGATGAACCTGCTGCCCGCCCTGGACAACAGCTACTCCCGGGAAGCCGCTCCCTTTAAGCTGGTGACCTTCGTCATCGTGCTGGGGCTGCTGCTGGTGGCCATGGGGACCTACCGCTCCCCCGCCGTGGCCCTGATGCCGGACGTGACGGCAAAGCCCCTGCGCAGCAAGGCCAACGCCATCATCAACCTGATGGGGGCCGTAGGCGGCATCCTCTACCTGGCGGTGGCGGCGGTGCTCTACCCCACCTCCAAGGTGGCGCAGCTGTCCCATGTGAACTATCAGCCTCTGTTCCTCATCGTGTCCGCCATTATGGCCGCGGCGGTGGCAGTGCTCCTCCTCACCATCAAGGAGCCTGCCCTGGCCGCTGAGAACCAGGCGCTGGAACGGCTCCATCCCGAGTGGAACCTGGCCCAGGACGACGGGCATGGGGGTGAAGCCCTTCCCGGGGCGGTGAAGCGTAGCCTCTGCTTCCTGCTGGCCTCCATCGCCCTGTGGTTCATCGGCTACAACGGCGTCACCACCTGGTTCACCACCTATGTGTCCCAGGTCATGGGCGAGGGGCTGGGCGGCGCGTCCACCTGCCTCCTGGTGGCCACCGCGGGGGCCATCGTCTCCTACATCCCCATCGGCATCCTGGCCTCCAGGATTGGCCGCAAGAAGACCATCCACGCTGGCATCATCCTGCTGGCCGCATGCTTCCTGGCGGGGTTCTTCCTGACCACCCTGTTCTCCTCCATCAACGCCGTCATGTATGTGGCCTTCGCCTTGGTGGGGCTGGCCTGGGCGGCCATCAACGTGAATTCCCTGCCCATGGTGGTGGAGATGTGCCGGGGCGGAGACGTGGGCAAGTTCACGGGATACTATTACACCGCCTCCATGCTGGCCCAGGTCATCACGCCGGTGGTGGCGGGCTCCCTGATGAAGACCATCAGCTACCACATCCTCTTCCCCTACGCTGCCTTCTTCGTCACCTTGAGCTTCGTCACCATGTGCTTCGTTCGCCACGGGGACAGCAAGGCTGAGGCTAAGAAGGGGCTGGCGGCTTTCGAGGACATGGACGACTGATACATCCCGTCAGGCTGCGGGCAGGCCAGACCCTCGCCCGCTGGGGCTGACATGAATGCATTCCCAAATATCGAACAGAAAGGTGTGTTCTAATGATAATCATATGCAGGATACTATTGGCGGCGCTCATCATAATCATCCTCTGGTGCCTGATGCTGCTGCCCAGGCGGGGGCAGTCCGGCTGGGACAGGCTGGCCGATGCCAGATATGCCCATAGAGGGCTCCACGACATGGAGAAAGGCATCCCGGAGAATTCCATGACGGCCTTCCGTCTGGCCCTGGAGAAGGGCTTCGGCGCGGAGCTGGACGTCCATCTCATGGCGGACGGAAAACTGGCGGTGGTTCACGACAGCGATTTAAGCCGGGTCTGCGGCAAAAGCGCTGTCATCGAAGACTTGAGGGCGGAGGATCTGAAGGATTATCCTTTAAAGGGCAGCAATGAGACCATCCCCCTCTTTCCGGAGGTTCTGGCCCTGTTTGGAAAAAAGGCTCCTCTGGTCATCGAACTGAAGGTGGAGCACGGCAATGCCGCCGCCCTTACCGATGCCGTGATGGCGCTTCTGCGGGACTGGGAGGGAGCGTACTGCATCGAATCCTTCCACCCTGCCGTGCTGCTGCACCTCAAGAAGCACTACCCCCATGTCATCCGGGGGCAGCTCTCCGAGAATTTTCTGCGCTCCAGCGATGCCGGTACATTGACCTGGCCTGTGCGGGCCATATTGACCCTGCTGCTGACCTCCTTCGTCACCCGCCCGGACTTCATCGCCTACAATTACATCGACCGCTCCTGTCCCAGCCTGCGGCTGATGAAGCGGCTCTACGGCGTCCATGAGGTGGGCTGGACGATCCGCAGCAAGGAGATCCTGGAGCGCCTGGAGCAGCAGGGGGTCATGCCCATCTTCGAGGGCTTCCTGCCCTGAGGCTTTCGGGAATGCTTCCCGTTCCTCAGGCCGCTTACAGCTCCAGCCCCCGGAAGAAGTTCAGCACCCCATCCTCCACGGCCAGATGGTCTGTCTGCTCCTCGTCCATCTCATAGAAATACTTCCCGGTTCCAAGGCTCACGGACAGGCTGTCCAGGGGAAAGCCCTTGTGCCGCACCCCTGCGTAGGGGACAGATTTCAGCAGGAACACCTCGCTGGCGGTGCTGTCGTCCATGGCCTCGTAGATATGCTCCCTGTCCATCACCAGGCATACCGCATGGCGGTATCTCGCCCTTAAATCCCCGTACTTTCTCGCCAGTCCGCCATAGTATTCCAGCATCTCTTCGTCCGTCAGGTATTTCCCGCCCACCGTCCTCACGTGGATGCCCGGCTGGAGCTCCTGGGGCAGCCCCTCAAAATATAATCCCGAGTCGCAGGAGAACACAGGAATCCGATAAAAGTCATAATAGCACAGGGCCTTCTGCCTTGCGTTCTCCAGAGAGGTGTTCCCGTCCTCGGGCGGGCTGGGCGGCTGTCTGTCCATGTCCGCCAGCCCCAGTATCTCCATATCCAGCTCCGAGAGCCTGCGCCGCATGGCGCTGAGCTTGGCGGCGTTGCCCGTTCCAAACAGTATCTTTTTCATCACGCGTTCCTTCCGTATACTTCAATCTGGGTCAGGGCCGGGAAGGGAGAGGGGTCGTCGGCCTTTATCATGTGGCACAGCTCTATCCAGGTGATCTCCTTCTCCGGGAAGGTGAGCACATGGCCTGTGACGGATTTCTCCAGGGGGAACTCCTGGGCGCTTCCGTCGGAGAACTTCAGCGTGACCTGCACCCACCAGTTGTCGTGGGGGAAATCGGCTCTGGTGTAGAGCACTACCTTGTCCGTGCGGATCCTTCGGCCGAAGTCCACCCGCATGGCGGCATCATCCTGGCGGTTGATGCCCCAGGACTGATAGGGCCAGGCCCCGTGGGACAGGTTGGCGCGGACGCCGTCTATGGCGTTGCGGGCGGCGAACACGGACTCTCCCCTGGTCTCCACATTGGCTGTGGCGTGGGGGAAGCAGGGCACGTCCCGATGTTGGTCCGCCGGGTTCAGGGCCAGGTTCCGGTAGGCTTCTATCTCGTCCTGTCTGGCGGCCTGGGCGTAGAGGTAGTGGCGGCTGCCGGAGAACACCTTGGGCGAGAGGCTGATGCGCTTCTCCCCGAAGGGAATCTCATAGGACACATTGTCCGTGATGTACACGAAGGCGGCCCCCAGCGCGTCGTCCACCTGCCAGTTTACATAAGCGTTCTTCTCTGAGGTCTCCAGGACGATCCTGTCCCCCTCCTCATAGGCCCGCATGCATACCAGGTCTACGAAGTCCTCTCCGCTGCTGACGCAGATGGTGTTGTCGTTTCTGTCGATTACTTTCAATGAAAATGTGGCCATTGCTGCTATGCTCCTTTTTCTTTATTGGGTCTGCATCACCTATAGATGCGGATGTCTTCCGTCTCCTTCTCGAACTGCGCGCTCTGCTCCTTCCACTCCTCCAGCAGCTCCTCCAGGGACAGCCTTCCGCACAGGAAGTCGTCTATCCTCCTGCTGCCGGCCAGATAGTGGAGGTGCTTGTTCCCCTGGCCCTGGTCGCTTAAGGTGAACTGCTCCGGATAGAGCCGCACCACCTGGCGCATGAGCTGGAGCGCCGTGGGGATGAAGTCCAGGGCCTTGTCCAGGGGCGCGAACTCCAGGCCGAAGCAGACCTCCCCGGCGTACTCCCGCTCCACTGGCACAAAGGCGCGCTGTCTGAAGATTACCTTGTCTTCCTTTACTGCGGCCTTCATCTCCCGGTACAGCTCCTCCATCCTCACATAGGGCGCGCCGTACATCTGGAAGGGCTTTGAGCTGCCCCTTCCGGCGCTCAGGGAGGAGCCCTCCAGGAAGCAGCCCCCGCAGTAACAGATGGTGCTGTCGAAATCCACCAAAGCCGGGGAGGGGATGTTCCAGAGCAGGCCGGTATCGCTAAAATACGTGTCCCTGGTGTAGTTTTCCATGGGAATCACCTGATAGTCCAGCTTCAGGCCCTTGTATGCCAGGAAATAATGTCCCACCTCCCCGCAGGTCAGGCCGTAGCGCACCGGCAGGCCGTAGTCGCCGATGAAGGAGGCGAATTCCGGCAGTATAATCCCGCCGCTGACGATCCGGTTCCCCAGAGGGTTCGGGCGGTCCAGCACCACGAAGGGGATGCCGCATTCGGCGGCGGCCTCCATGCAGTAGGTCATGGTGTAGATATATGTGTAATACCGAAGCCCTACGTCCTGGATATCATATACCAATATGTCGATGTCCGCCAGCTCCTCCGGATCCGGCCGCAGATGGTCCCCGTACAGGGAGTGGATGGGGATCTGATATCCGGGGTAGACATCGTTGCCCACCTCTTTCCCCGCGCCCTCCCCGAACATGCCGTGCTCCGGCGTGAACAGCTTCGCGATCGCAAGCTTCCTCTCCATGAACAGATCCACGTTCACCCTCCATCCGGAGTCCACCCCGGAGTAGTTGGTGATCAATCCGATGCGTTTTCCCCGGAAGATTTTTTCGAATTCCTCCAGGCGATCCAGTCCCAATACTGTCTTCATATCCGCCCTGCCTTTCCTGGCCCTCGTGCCCCGCTTAAGGTGCGTCCCTTTGTCTTCCAGTCCATCTTACCATACTATTGCCGAATTGGAAACCTGCTTTTTCCCGCAGGGCCTAAGCTCGGCAAAGTTTGGCCAAATCAGGCGGTCCTGTTGAAAAAGCCCCTATAAGCTGATATAATATTCCGTAAATCATAAATCCGGACGGGAGGCAATGTCATGAAGGAAAATGCAAGAAGGGCCCAGCAGCGTCAACAGTGGGAGCAGATGAAGCATCGGCCCCGAAAGGAACAGATTTCGTATCTGTTCACTTATTATCGCAATTACATATTTCTGCTGCTGGCGGCGGTCGCTT
>CAMTBF010000175.1 GCA_947068385.1 uncultured Lachnospiraceae bacterium | reverse complement strand
TTATGATCCTCGATCCAATCCTTCAGTGTAAGTTCATACTGTGCAAGCTTCGCAACGATCCCCAGCATCAATATAAAGAACAGGTTCCATGTCCAGCTTATCCGGTTCAATTGTCTCTTCTTTTTCATGACCGCCCCTTTCCCTGTGCCTCAAAACATCGCGCTGTCCGGGTCCACCCTGGATACGACCCTGTTGGCCAGCAGCACGAAGGCAAATCCCACCACCGACTGGAACAGGCCGGCAGCTGTAGTCATTCCCAGGTTCACCTGATTCTTCAGTCCCCGGTAGATATAGGTATCTATCACATTGGTCACAGGGTACAGCGTCCCGCTGTCCTTGGTCACCGTATAGAACAGGCCGAAGTCCCCGCGGAAGATGCCGCCCATGGCCATGATGAGGGAGACGGCAATGATGAAGCGCAGGTGGGGGATCGTGATATAGACAGCCTGCTGGAACCGGGAGGCCCCGTCCAGCCTGGCGGCCTCATAGTAATCGCTGGAAATCCCGGAGATGACCGCCAGATACATCACGGCCTGATAGCCCACGCCCTTCCAGGCATTGATGAACACCAGAAGCGGCGGCCATATATCGATCCTCTGATACCAGTCCACCAGCCCCTCCTGGCCGAGCATCCGGAGAAAGTGGTTCACATATCCGTTGGAGCGCTCCAGGAAGGCCGCCACGATGATCGCCACCACGGCCCAGGACAGGAAGTACGGCATCATGTATATCGTCTGGAACGCTTTCGCCAGCCTCCCTGAGCGCAGCGAGCTGAGCATCAGGGACAGTGCCACCGCGATCGCCATATTCAGGAAGATGAATACGATGTTATAGACTACCGTGTTCCTTGTAATGATGAAGGCGTCCGACGTGGCAAAGAGGAACTTGAAATTGTCGAATCCATTGAAGGGAGAGCCGAAGATCCCCTTCTGCACATTGTACTTCTTGAAGGCCAGAACCAGCCCGCCCATGGGCAGGTAGCTGAACAGGATCAGCAGCGCCACCCCCGGCAGGGCCATGATATAGAGCGGGACGTCTTCCCGTTTGAATCTTCTTGTCATTGGTTTTTGCTTCTTCAACGCCTCTTCCATCCTCTCATCCGTAATCCAGTCCCTGATATCCCGGTGCTTACCGCTGCACCGCCGATGCAATCAGTGTAGCATAATGGCTCTTTCATCAAAATAGATTACTTTTGGATTCTGATGTTTGAAATTTTTACTTTTCTGGAAGAATCCTCCTCTTTATGCCAGCTTGACGAAAATCGGCGCAATTGATAGAATAATACCAAAAAAGGAAACAACTATGTACACCCTACTCCTAGTCGATGATGAAGAATTCGCCCTGGCCGCCCTGCGCCATGCCCTGCCCTGGGAGGCATACGGCTTCACGGACATCCATGCCGCCACCTCCTCCCCGGATGCCTGGGAGATATTGACAAAGCAGCGGATAGACGCCTGCTTCATAGACATCCGCATGCCCGGCATGACCGGGCTGGAGCTGCTGGCGGAGGCTGGACGGTACGAGCTGGAGACGCTCTTCGTGGTGGTCTCCGGCTATTCCGATTTCTCCTATGCCAGGCAGGCCATCCGGCACGGCGTCCTGGACTACTGCCTGAAGCCCGTGTCCCAGGAGGAATGCCGCCCTGTCCTGGAGAAGCTGGCCCGCCACATCCCCCTGAACCGGATCTCCCATGACCCGGCCTACGTCTCCAGGCTGCTGGCGGAGCCGGAATTCTGCGGGGACTTCCTCTCCGGCCTGACAGCCGGGGGCTCCGGGAAGCCCGTTCTATTGCTAATCCGTAGTCCTCGGTCCCTCCAGATCCTGGCAGCGGCGGATGCCCTGCTTCCGGCCAGACTCTTTTTCCTGGAAGAGGACGAGGCTCTCCTGATCTGGAGGGATGCCCCGGAGGGAGGCGCATTTATCTCCTTTCTCGAGGCCTGGAAGCGGTCCGCCCTTTTCATATACGGGGCTGTCCCCCCGGAGCCTGCCGCTTTCCGGAACGCGCTCCGGCGCATGCGCGTCATCTGCCATTCCCGGAGCACTGCCCCCACAGGCATCGTGAAGCTCCCCTCCGTCAACGAGGAGACGGCGGCCTACCTGGCCGGCATCCTTTCCTACATAGAGGGGAATTACGCCAGCCACCTGACCCTGCAGGACCTGGCCCGCCAGTTCGGGGTCAATTACAGCTACCTAAGCCAGCTCTTCAAAAAGGCCACCAACCAGACCTTCGAGAAGCACCTGGCCCATATCCGGCTGACCCATGCCCGCAGGCTGCTCTCCGATACCCATATGCCCATCGCCGACATCGCGGAGCAGGTGGGGTTTCGGGATTACCACTATTTCTGCACGGCCTTCAAACGATCCTGCTCCATGACGCCCTCCCAGTACAGGGATGCCCACAGCGTCCCCCCGAACACCTGACCTGCCGTCCCTCGCCCTCCCCGGAAAGGAGCCTGAAAGCATGCATCTCTTCCAGAAATACTCCCTGGCCAGAAGGGTCTACATCCTGTTCGCCCTGACCATCGCCCTCTCCCTGGCCACGTCCCTCCTTTTTTACCGCATCGCCTACCGCTCCATGCAGCAGGAGAAGGCCCGCAACGTGGAGAACATCTGCCTGAACCTGATGCAGAATACGGAGGACATCGCCGCCTCCGTCATGCTGATGTCCGAGACCATCTCCACCACGCCCTACACCCGTTCCATCCTCACGGAGACCAATCCGGCCAGGAAGGTCTCCCCCCAGCAGTTCCTGAACCGGCTGATCACCAGGCTGATCAAGAGCAATTCCCACATCCACAATATCCTGCTCCTGGACAGCCAGGAGTCCATATACAGCTTCAGCAGCTTCGACTATTCCCTGGCGGACAAGCTGAACAAAGAATACCGCATCCTCTCCCCCGGCGCATATCCCGACGGCTTCACGGGGGCGCTTCGCCTGCCCGATGAGGATACGGCGTATTATGCCTATATCCAGACCATTTATGACGACAACGATGCCTCCGCGGCCAAAAAGGCGATCGGCACCTGCGTCATCCTCTGCTACTGCAGCCCTCTGAGCACCCTCTGCAGCAATTCCGCCACCTCCCAGGAGTCCCTGTTCGCCATCCTGGACGGGGAAGACCAGATCCTGGCCTGCAACCAGGAGCTTGCGGACGCCTACCGGACGCTGGCCGGCCCTGCCCCGGAAGACAGCCTGCTCCTTTCCCATCAGCCTGCCTTCCCCGCGAACTGGCGGCTGGTCTGCGCCGTGCCCTACAGGGAGCTTTATTCGGAGCTGGGGCTGATCTCCCACCTGGCGGCCCTGCTCATCCTCATCCCTTTCCTGGCATTCCTGCTGCTGGCCCGCCAGATCAGCGCCAGCGTCATCTCTCCGCTGACGAAGATCGTGGGCTTCCTCAAGGAAGGCTCCTACTATATCCTGCACCACTCCCTGGAGGCAAAGGGAAGCGCGGAAATCGCCACTCTAACCGCCAACATCAACCGGATGCTGGCCGAGATCAACGACCTGAGCCACACCGTGCTCCAGAACCAGGCCCATATGTACGAGACGGAGCTGGCCAAGAACCAGGCCCAGCTCCTGGCCCTGCAGACCCAGATCAACCCCCATTTCCTCTACAACACCTTAAGCGCCGTCCAGGGCATGGCCTACCAGAATAAGACAGCGGAGATCTGCACCGCCGTCACCGCCCTCTCCTACATGATGCGCTACAATATCAACGGGGACAGCATGGCCTCCGTGCAAAGCGAATTCCTCTGCATCGAGAAATATCTGCAGATCATAGACCTGCGCTTTTCGGGCTGCTTCCGGTTCCGGCTCCACATGGAGGATGGGACGGGCGACTGCCAGATGCCCCGCTTCCTGCTGCAGCCTTTGGTGGAGAACGCCATAACCCACGGCCTGGAGCCCCGGCAGCCCATGCATGGCACCCTCACCCTGACGGCATCCCTGCTGCAGGGCTCCATCCTCCATTTCGAGTGCAGGGATGACGGCGTCGGCATCCCGCCGGAGAAGCTGGAGCATCTGCAACAGGAGATCGATGACGCCCTCATAGCCTCCGGCCCCCGGCCGGAAAAGCACACAGGCATCGGCCTTCCCAACATCCACATGCGGATAAGGCTCATCTACGGTGCCCCCTACGGCCTGCAGATCTCCAGCGGCCCGGAGGGAACCTGCGTATGCGCGGAATTCCCCATAAGCCCCGGGGCCGGGGAGCGGATATGAGTTTGATGCGACTAACCACGCTTCTCTTCAACCGCAGGATGAATTCTTTTGCCGGATTCTCCCGACCCGTTATTGTGCTTTCCGGGCATCTGTGCTAAACTTAAGCCATAAAAGCTGATACAGCAGACCCGCAGGACAGAGTCGGCTATCTGCGTATCCTCACTTACAGGCAAAGGAGAGACAAGAACATGAGCATTCAAGAATGCAAGCCCATCAAGGAGGGCAAGGTACGGGAGATCTACGACAATGGCGACAGCCTGATCATGGTGGCCACAGACCGCATCAGCTGCTTCGACGTGATCCTGGACAACAAGGTGGACAAGAAGGGGGCCGTGCTGACCCAGATGTCCCGGTTCTGGTTCAACATGACAAAGGACATCCTGCCCAACCACATGATTTCCGTGGACGTAAAGGACATGCCGGAATTCTTCCGGCAGGAGCGGTTCGACGGCAACAGCATGCTCTGCCGGAAGCTCACGATGATCCCCGTGGAGTGCATCGTCCGGGGCTACATCACCGGAAGCGGCTGGGCCAGCTACCAAAAGGACGGCACTGTCTGCGGCATCACCCTGCCGGAGGGCTTAAAGGAATCCGACAAGCTGCCGGAGCCCATCTACACTCCCTCCACCAAGGCAGAGATCGGCGACCATGACGAGAACATCTCCTTTGAGCAGAGCGTGGACTACCTGGAGAAGCGCTTCCCCGGCAAGGGGCAGGAGTATGCCCAGAAGCTGCGGGACTATACCATCGCGCTGTACAAGAAATGCGCCGAGTACGCCCTGGCCCGCGGCATCATCATCGCCGACACCAAGTTCGAGTTCGGCCTGGACGAAGCCGGCAACATCGTTCTGGGAGACGAGATGCTGACCCCTGACAGCTCCCGGTTCTGGCCCGCGGACCAGTATGAGCCCGGCCACGGCCAGCCCTCCTTCGACAAGCAGTTCGCCAGGGACTGGCTGAAAGCCAACCCGGGCAACAACTGGGTGCTGCCCCAGGACGTGGTGGACAAGACCATCCACAAGTATCTGCAGGCCTATGAAATGCTGACCGGGAAGCCGCTGTAAGAAATCACTATAGGAAATTTCTCAATACAAAGAACTGAAACAGAGCGAGGGCGAACCGAATGCCCTCGCTCTGTTTCGATTTCCTGTCCGCAGGGCTCACAGCCTCCTGAACACCTTCCCCGCCCCAAGGGCGATGGCCAGGGACACCGCGCCGGAGAAGAAGACGGGTATGTATTCAGTCCCGCCGCAGACCTGGAACAGAACGCCGTACAAGGCATTGCCCAGAGGCTGGGCGCACATGGAGACGGTGAGGATGACGGCGATCACCTTTCCGATCAGGTTCTGGGGCGTCTCCGTCTGGGTAAAGGACATCATCTGCACGGAGAACATGGTGGAGAACACCATGACGGCAAAGCAGCACAGGGTCAGGACCACATATGCAGCCATGGCGGAGGAGGACAGCAGCAGCGCCGCCCCTATGGGGAACACGCATACGGCGCAGGCTGTGATGAGATTGCCCGCCTTACGGACCTCCAGCCGCTTGGCAAAAATTCCCGCCCCGATCCCCCCGGCAAGCCCACCCGCCGCCAGGGCACCCTGGGCGAAGCCGTAGAGCCGGTTGGCCTGGGCCGCCTCAAAATCCAGCACCTCCGTCACCAGATAAGGCAGCGCCACCACGATCATCGCGGACAGGAACAGATTGATGCCGCAGACCGCCAGCAGGGCCTTCCCAATCACAGGCCTGTCTTTCCAGATGAAGCGGGCGCTCTGGGCAAAATCCGCCCTGACTGTACGGAGGACGCCGCCCTCCCGGGCCTGGCTCTGAAAGGGTATCCGGATGAAGATCTCCATCACCGCCGACAGCACAAAGCACACCATGCAGACCCACAGCACAGGCTCCAGGCCATACGCGCTGTACAGCATGCCCCCAAGCACGGGGCCGATCAGGGAGGCCAGGGAGCTGACCGCATTGATCACGGAATTCGCCTCCATGGAGCGTTCCTGTCCCACCAGCGCAGGGATGCTGGCCTGCACCGAGGGCTGATACGCGCCCGCGATCCCGTACAGGAGCATCAGCGTCACCGTCAGCAGGAGGATCAGATGCCCTCCGCCCATCAGCAAAGTGAATCCCAGAATCACTGCCGCCGTAAAGAAGTCCAGCGCCACCATGATGTTCCGCTTGTTCACCCTGTCCGCCACCATGCCGCCCACGGGGGACAGCAGGATGGCCGGGAGAAAGGCGCAGGCCGTGACGGTGCCGTACAGCGCAGAGGAGCCTGTTAGGTTCAGCAGGTACAGCGGCAGGGCGAACCTGACCGTGGCGTTGCCGAACAGGGAGACGATCTGGCCGATGACCACCAGCGTAAAATCCTTTGAAAACAGTTTTTGGTTCTTCATAGACCCTCCTTTCATACCGGATGACGGTATGTATATAGTTTAAAAGATATCTGCCCCTTTTACAGGGCAGATTATTGCCATCCATTCCGGTCGATTACCGCCTGGCCTCCTGGTAGATAGCCGTCAGCTCCCGCAGCCTCTCCAGGATCTCATCGTCCAGGATATCCAGCCCGAACCCCTGCAGCATCCGGGCGAAGACCATGAACTTCCGGCAGGATTCCTCCACGGAGCTGTCGAATATCATGGGGTTCATCCATACGTTGGCCGCAAGCAATAACAGCTCCGCCAGCTGCTCCGGGTACTCCGCCTCAATGGTGCCGTCCGAAATCCCCTGCCGGATGATGGGCAGGATATAGTTCGGCGCCACTTCGTCGATGGTATCATGCAGCAGGCTGAACAGGAGCTTCGGGTTGTCATGGAAATTGGGGGCCACCGTGAAGATATCGTTCTGCACGGGCCGGCTGATGGACTCCTTGAAGATCCTCTTCAGCTTCTCTCTGCCATTTAAATCGCTGCGGTCACGGATGGCGGCGAGCATCTGATTGGACTGGGCCGTCATCCTGTCCGTGACT
>CAMTBF010000174.1 GCA_947068385.1 uncultured Lachnospiraceae bacterium | reverse complement strand
TCTGGCTCATCTTGGAGATGGCTTCCACGGCGCACTCGGTGGCCTTCTTCATGCCCTTTCTCAGGATGATGGGGTTGGCGCCCGCTGCCAGGTTCTTGATGCCTGCGTTCACCATGGCCTGTGCCAGCACGGTGGCTGTGGTGGTGCCGTCGCCTGCCACGTCGTTGGTCTTGGTGGCCACTTCCTTCACAAGCTGCGCGCCCATGTTCTCGAAGGCGTCCGCCAGCTCGATCTCCTTTGCGATGGTGACGCCGTCATTTGTGATCAGGGGAGCGCCGAAGGATTTGTCCAGCACCACGTTCCTTCCCTTGGGTCCAAGGGTCACTCTCACGGTGTCGCTCAACTGATTGACGCCTGACTCTAATGCCGCACGGGCTTCCGCTCCGTATTTGATCTCTTTTGCCATGATTCTTCATGCCTCCATTTTCTAAATGATTTATGAAATATTTACTTAATCGCTTATCACTGCCAGGATATCGTTCTGCTTTACTACGATGAACTCTTCCTCGTCCAGCTTCACTTCCGTTCCGGCATACTTGGAGTAAATCACGTTGTCGCCGACCTTTACCTCCATCTTCACTTCCTTGCCGTCCACCATGCCGCCAGGGCCTACCGCAACCACCTCTGCCTGCTGGGGCTTCTCTTTGCTCTGCCCGGGAAGAACGATGCCGGACTTCGTGGTCTCTTCCGCAACCAACTGCTTTAATACGACTCTGTCACCTAAAGGTACTAATTTCATGGTAATTGCCTCCTGTTGTCTTCGTTTTTCTTGTTAGCACTCATTTGGTTCGAGTGCTAATCTCTGGAACATATAATAGTTTTATATGGAAGTCTTTGCAAATATATCCACGGAGGAACAAAGCTCCTTTTCTCTCTTAATCTTTTGTTTTCTCTTCTTTTCTTTCTTTTTCTCACTTTCCCATATGCCGCCTGATTTAATATTTATTTTAGAAATCAGTCATTTTTTCCACCATTTTCGCCGATATATCTTATAAGAAAGGGACACTGTTGAAATATACATCCAAGGAGGGATCGACGGAGCAAACGGAGTTGGAATTCAGGGCTATTTCAAAGTGTATCCGATTCAGATGGTATCCGGCGTGTCGAAGCCGAGGAGGGAAAGAGAGGGTTCCGGACAACGGCAGCCCCAAACTTCCCAGGCCTCCTCTTTTACCGCCACACTCGAAAAGGCAGCACAGACAAGCGGGCCGGAGGAATGCTATACCGTGACCTATGACAGGCGCAGCAGGCTCCAGACCTATTATTACTGCCCGTCCAGAGAGTACACCTTCTGAACGCGGAAAGGGACATGGCTACAGGCCCTGTCCCTTTTTCGTTAGTCCCGCACCACCGTCCGCCTGGCGATCAGGTAAGACGCCGTGTAGTACAGCAGGTACAGCAAGGCCGTCACCCCCGCCACGATGCCCGCAATCAGCCACACCGCTTCCGCGGAGGCCTCCATCCCCTCCATCCGCATCACATGGGCCCCGAAAGCGGCCATGGGAACGCTCAGGGCCATGGGCAGGGCAAAGGGCGCGATGAAGAAGAAAAAGGTCTGGCCGAACAGCGCCCTGGCCTGCTCCCGCTGCCCCATTCCCAGCCGGAACAGGATTTCGTACCGGCCCTTATCCTCCCCCAGGCCCGAGAGCGTCTTCAGCGCCAGGATGGCCATGGCCAGCAACAGGAACACAGCCGACGCGAACAGCGCGCCCACCACCAGGATAGCCGACACATTGTTCTCCTCCTGCCTGTGGTATTCCCGGATCTCGAACTCCAGCCTCTGCGGTTCCTCCCCGTCTCCGCCCCAGTCTTCATCCGCCCCCGCCGAAAGCAGGCGCGCCAGCTCCCTGTGCAGGGCGATTCCGTCGAACCTCTGCTTTTCCGTGAGATACGCCCGGCTCTCTTCCACGCATTCCATATCTGCCACCGCCTCGTCCGGCACTACTATATAGAAATACAGATAGCTGATTTTCGGATAATCCGTCCGGCAGCTGTGGAAAGTGTATCGCTTCCCTCCATGCTCCCAGACCATGCCCGACCAGTCCGGCTCCGCTGCCTTTGCGTCGCTGCCCACTATCATGAACTGCCCCTCCAGCGCCACCGGCTCCACCCCCAGCGGAGCCATCAGCGCATTGAAGTCGCTGGCCGTCATAAAGCTGTCATTGGGGGCCATCCGCTCCTCATACCACCAGGTACGGCTGTAGAACTCCTGTTCCCCTGTCTCAAAAATACGCCACAGGACCTTTCTCCGGATTCCCGCGTATTCCGCAATCGATCTCTCCGCCTCCTCCAGCGGAACCGCTCCCTCCCGGTGGTATTTATTGGAATAATACATGATGTCATAGGGCCACTCCACATACAGGGCCTCCTCCTGGGCCGCTTTCTGGATAAAGGAGAAATTCGTCCCCACCACGGCCAGGCTCATGAGCAGCGCCAGGCACCCGAACATGACGGAATTGACGCTTAAGCTTCCCGAAAGCTGGCGCAGCACAAAGGTATTGGCCCCCCGGCCGCAGACCCTCGGACTGCGCAGCAGGAGAAAGACGATGCTTTTGGCGGCTCCCATATGGAACAGCATCACGCACAGGATAAAGCCCGCCAGCAGATACTCCATGCTGTCCACTGTCCCGCCCCGCAAAGATATGTCCACGCTCTTCCAGAAAAGGATGCCACAGGCCGCCATTCCCCCAAGGGCCGCAGCCGTCACGACAAACCACAGGCCAGGGCGCTTAACCCGCTTTTCCACTTTCCTGTCCCCATGAATCAGGTCATAGATCGACACCCGCTTCAGATAAATCCCGGAAGCCAGGGACGCCACCAGGAAGATTCCCACCGTCAGCGCCACGGTGCGAAGCAGCCCCTCCAGGGAATAGGGCGACATGGAAAAATCCATCTCCAGGAGCTTCATCATCACTGCCATCAGCCCCTGGAACAGAAATCCCCCTGCCGTAAGCCCCGCCCCCAGGGCGATGCCGCAGATGACAAAGGTCTCTGCCAGGAACAGGCTCAGGATGTCCCGCCTGTCCATGCCCAGGGTCAGGTAGGTGCCAAATTCCCGCTTCCTGCGCTTCAGCAGAAAGGAGGTGGCGTAGCTCAGCACAAAGGCCACCACAAAGGAGATGGCCGCCACCAGGATCTTCAGGGCGGTCCTGGCGCCCTCTCCCCGGTCTACGAAGACCGCCAGTTCCCTGCTGTAAATTACATTGTTGATGGCGAACAGCAGCGCCACCGTAAGGGACACGGTCATAAAATAAATCAGATAATTGCCCACCTGCCGCTTCACGTTCCGGACTGCAAGATTAAGATACATCCGTCTCACCTCCCAGCGCCGCGGACACGGCCCAGATTTCCCGGTACATGTCCTGCCTGCTCCTGTCCCCCCTGTGGATTTCGCTCCATATCTTCCCGTCCTTTAAGAACAGCACCCTGTCCGCGTAGGAGCCCATGAGGGCGTCGTGGGTGACCATCAGGATGGTGGAGCCCAGGGAGCGGTTCATCATCTGAAAGGTCTTCATCAGGTTCTTGGCGTTTGCCGAGTCCAGGGCTCCCGTGGGCTCATCCCCTAAAATCAGCGCCGGGGTCGTGACGATGGCCCGGGCGCAGGCTGCCCGCTGGCGCTGCCCTCCGGAGAGCTCGTAGGGGAATTTGTCCAGCTGCTCCGCCACCCCCAGAGCCTCCGCCACCCGCTGAAGCTCCTGCGCGCTCTTTTCCGGAGGCAGCTTTTTCAGGTTCAGGGGCAATACGATGTTCTCCCCGATGGTCAAAGTGTCCAGGAGATTGTACTCCTGAAAGATGAAGCCCAGCCTGTCCCTGCGGAACACCGAGAGGTCGTTCTCCCCCATCCCGGTGAGCTGCCTGCCCTCCACCCGGATTTCGCCGCTGCTGACCCGGTCGATTGTGGAGATCACGTTCAGCAAAGTGCTCTTCCCGGAGCCGGACGCCCCCATGATGGCGGTGAACTCGCCCTTTTCCACATCGAACGAGATGCCGTCCAGGGCCTTCGTGACCACGGTCCCGCTGCCGTAGTACTTTGTCACGTTTTCGATTTCCAGGATTTTTTCCTTGTCGTTTCTTTCCATGTCTGTCACCTCTTCGTCCTTATCTTACCACAGGACGGAGGGTTTTGTTCTAACGGAAATCCTGTTTTTTCTTACGGTTTTGTAAGGAGCGTCTTTCAAGCAGGGTGATATCCATGGCCAGCACTCAGCTTCCGTTATGAAACCCCAGGCTAATACAGGTATATTCCCCTGCCACGGACGCTATCCCAAGGGAGATTCCCAGGCGGTCGCACAGCTGCTTTACAAGATATAGCCCCATTCCGGTACCGCCGGATACCCTGTACCCTGTACCTTCCGGCCAGGCCTCCCTGACCGCCCTGCCTGCGCCGCTTCCAGGACAGCCATCCCCATCCATCCGGTCAGCCGCCGCTCCCGCCCCGCTTCCCGTAAACCCCCGCTCCGTGACCCGGCGCAGCTCATGGGCCAAGATCCCGGGCCCATCGTCCCGGACGGAAATCGTGCCCTCCGCCGCCCGGATGCTTACCTGGCAGCCCGGGCAGTACTTCGCGCAGTTGACCAAAAGCTGCTTCAGCATGAAGCACACCGATTTCCTGTCCGAATAGACAGGGAAATCCCCCTCCGCCTCCACCCTGATGCCCGCCCCGATCAACAGCTCCATCTGGCTCTTCACCGCCTCCTCTATCACATCCGCCGCGGAAAACCCACATATCTTCACATCCTTTTCCATCGTCCGCAGCCTGGCGTAGTACAGAATGCTCTCCGTCAGATTGTCCGCCCGCTTCAGCTCCCGCCGCAGCTTCCGCCCATCCCCTCCATTGTCCAGGATCAGAGAACATGCCGTCAGCGGCGTCTTCATCTCATGAATCCAACGCTCCACATAATCGCAGTACGCCTCCTTCTCCCTGCGGGCCTCCTCCGCCACCCCTACCGCACAGCGGGACAGCTCCAGCATGATGCGGAAATACCGCCTCTCCAAAGCGCCCACAGGCTTCGGCAGCACCTCCCCCAGCAGCCAGACCTCCGGCAGATCCCGAATCAGCTTCTCCAGCGCCTCCATCCGCCTCCCCTCCAGCAGCCCCACTGCCAGAAGCCAGAGCAGGACCACCGCCAGATACATCCCCGCCAGAAGCCCGATCAGCGCCGCCCCCGCTCCCGCCACAGCCAGAATCAATCCAAAGCCAAGCCCTCCCATGCCTAAGAAACACAGCGTCACCAGCCTGGACTCACAGGCATCCCTGAAATAACGAAAAACCGTATAAATCTTCCCCTCCCTCACAACCGATACCCCACCCCCCGGACTGTCCGGATGAATTCCCCCGCTCCCGCCCGCTTCAGCTTCTCCCGCAGCCGGTTCACATTCACGTACAGCGTATTCTCGTCCACATACAAACTGTTCTGCCACAAATCCTCCACCAGCTCCTCTTTGGTGCAGAGCCCTTTCTTCATCAGACAGGCCAGAATCCGCGTCTCGTTCTTCGTCAGCTCCAGCCGCTGCCCCTGATACTCCGCCGCAAGCTGCGCCAAATCCAGCGCAAGCCCCCTGACGGCAAGCACACAATCGCCCCGCCCGGGCACCCCCTGCTCCGGCGAAGCGCCCCTCCTAACTTTCAGAAGCCGCTCCATCCGGGCCAACAGCACCGAGGAATGATAAGGCTTGCGGATGTAATCGTCCGCCCCCACCCCAAAGCCCAGCAGCTCGTCCTCCGCGGAGTCCCGCCCCGTGAGGAAAATCACGGGCACATCCGACTCCATCCGAAGCCTCCTGCACAGCTCGAACCCGCTCTCCCCGGGGAGGTTCACGTCCAGCAGCGCCAGCTCGCAGGGCGGCTGCCCCACCACCTCATACCCGTTGGCCCGCAAAAGCAATGTCAGCTCCTCCCGGACGCTCCCGTCGTCCTCCACCACCAATATCCTGTCCATGCAACCCGCCTCCTCTCCCGGAATCCCCAAATATACCTCAAATGCCCCGCAGCCAAGCCGCGGGGCATCCGATTTCCGATATTTCATCCTTTCACGATCCGCACCCGGAACACGCCCTGAATCGCCTCCAGCGCACGGATGATCTCCTCCGTGGGGGCCTCCTCCACATCCAGCATGGTATAAGCCACCTCTCCCCGGGACTTGTTGGTCATGTCGCTGATATTGATTCCCTTCTCGCCGAACTCGGCGGTGAACTTGGTAATCATATTCGCGATGTTCTTATGGAAGATTGCCACCCGGCCCGCCTTCGTGCATATCCCCATGTCACAGGCGGGGTAGTTGACGCTGTTGCGTATATTTCCATTCTCCAGGTAGTCCATCATCTCCTCCACGGCCATCACCGCGCAATTGTCCTCGGACTCCTCGGTGCTGGCTCCCAGATGGGGTATGACGATACATCCCTTCTGTCCCGCCGTAGTGGGATTGGGGAAATCCGAAACATACCTGGCCACCTTGCCGCTCTTTAAGGCCTCCAGCACATCCGCCTCATTGGCCAGCAAGTCCCTGGCGAAATTCAGCAATATGACGCCGTCCTTCATCTTCCCGATAGCCTCCGCATTCAGCATGCCCTTGGTGGAATCCATCAGCGGCACATGGATGGTGATATAGTCGCACTGGGCATAGATGTCCTCCACATTGGTCACATGATGCACCGCCCGGCTCAGGCTCCAGGCCGCGTTCACGGACAGATAAGGGTCATACCCATACACCTCCATGTCAAGTGCCACAGCCGCATTGGCCACCTTCACGCCGATGGCCCCCAGGCCGATGACCCCCAGCTTCTTGCCCTTGATTTCCGTGCCCGCGAAGTTCTTCTTGGCCTTCTCCGCGGACTTCGAGATATCCGCATCCTCCTTCGACGCCTTCACCCACTCGATGCCGCCCACCACGTCCCGGGCCGCCAGCAGCATCCCCGCGATGACCAGCTCCTTCACGCCGTTGGCATTGGCCCCGGGCGTATTGAACACCACCACGCCGTGCTCCGCGCACCTGTCCAGGGGGATGTTGTTGACCCCTGCGCCTGCCCTGGCCACCGCCAGAAGACCCTTTGGCAGCTCCATCTCATGCATGGACGCGCTCCTGACCAGGATGCCGTCCGCCGCCTCCACGTCCGGCGTGATTTCATATTGGCTGCTGAAATTCTGTAAGCCCACCTGTGCGATGGGATTCATGCAATTAATCTTGTACATACTATCTCCTATCTGTCTCATTCCGGTATTTATATACTGCAGACCGCCAGGATTTACAGTGGTGTCTCCGGGAAAGTACTTGGCTGG
>CAMTBF010000173.1 GCA_947068385.1 uncultured Lachnospiraceae bacterium | reverse complement strand
AGCCTATTTCATAGATGCCCTCTTCGTACTCGTTGAACAGGATGTAGCCTATCATTTTATTGGTGTTTCTGCGAACCGCTGCTACAGCGCCTTTTCGGGCAATGCAGAAGGAAGAAAGGAAGCTCTGGGTTTTCTCGAAGTCATAGGCTGGTTCACATTTGTCCATGGTTTCTTCGTCACCGAAAATTTCGTACAGGTCGGGGGCATCCTCTGGGGTGAAGTTTCGGATTGTCATTCGTGGGGTTTCTATGTACATTTTGGATCCTCCTCATTAAGATTTAGCTGTCTATGGCGGATTGATATTGCTGCTCTTTTTTCTTTCGCATCAGACTTCTGGTTCCCTCTACCCGCTAAATCCATCAATCAATAACTTACAAACAAAAGCAGCCTTTGCATTCCCCTCTTTTTCTTCTTTTCAAACAGAGCCCTAGTACTGATGATCCTGATATTCCGGGAGTAGTTCGAGCCCCTTATCAGGCTGGGAAAATAACCTAAATTATTGTAAAAATATCCCCTAAAATGTGCGGTGGTGTTTTATTCTGAGGCTTTATTTTTCTTCTGTTCGTCCTTGATTCTGTAGTAATCATCCATACTCAGGCCCAATTTCACATGGGTATCCGGTTTTTATTCTCGGTTGCTCAAGAGGACGACCGTCTCTATATGCACGGTCATCCCGAACTGATCCACCCCCCGCACCCGTTCCACCGCGTACCCACCATCGCAGAGCACCCGCAGATCCCGCGCCAGTGTAGCCGGATCGCAGCTCACATAGACCACCCTCTCCGGCCCTGCCTCCAATATGGCCGCCAGGCAGTCCGCATCGCAGCCCTTCCGGGGCGGATCCACCACCACCACGTCCGGATGCCGCCCTGCCCCGTCCCCCTCCGGAACCTGGGCCAGCACCTCCTCCGCCTTCCCCACGAAGAACTCCGCGTTGGAGATGCCGTTGCGCACCGCGTTCTCCCTGGCATCAGCGATGGCCTGGGGCACGATTTCCACGCCGTAGACCTGCTTCGCCCTGTCCGCCAGGAACAGCGAGATGGTGCCGATGCCGCAGTACAGATCCCACACCGTCTCCTGCCCGGTGAGCCCTACGTATTCCAGGGCAAGGCTGTAGAGCTTCTCCGTCTGGACGGGATTCACCTGGTAGAAGGACAGGGGCGAGATGTGAAAGGTCAGCTCCCGTCCCGTATATGGCCAGCCTGGGCGCTCCATGTCCCGGGCGCGGATGGTGTCCGTGATGCAGTCCTTCCCCCAGATGGTATGTATCTCCTTGCCCATGATCACATTGGTGCGTTCCGTCTGGATGCTCACGGAGATGCTGGACATGCCCTCTATCCCAGCCAGCTTCCGCAGGAGCCTGTCCTGCCTGGGCAGAAAATGGGAGGATTCATCTGACATATCTGTCATTTTCTTATTAATAACCAGGCAGACCATGATCTCCCCGCTGGCGAACCCCTTGCGGATCAGCACATGCCGCACCAGCCCGGTTCCGTCAGTCTCGTCATAGGCGCTGACGTCATTCTCCCGCATGTACTCCAGCACCCGCTCCATGACGGCCTCATTCTCCACGGGCCCCAGCAGGCAGTCGGTATTGGCGATGATGCTGTGGGTCCGCCCCGCGTAGAACCCGGCCACCACGTTCCCCTCCCTGTCCCTGCCCACGGGATACTGGGCCTTGTTCCGATAGCGGAAGGGATCCTCCATCCCGATGATAGGCTCCATCCACCGATCGACCTCCTCCGGCACAAAGCCCCCGATGCGGATCAGGCTGTTGCGTATCTTATCCTGCTTGAAGCCCAGCTGCTTCTCATAGGAGAGGGCCTGGAGCTGGCATCCCCCGCACTGCCTGTGGCAGGGGCATTTAGGCTCCACGCGAAAAGGAGAAGGCTCAATGACCTTCTCCAGCCGCGCATAGGCATAATTCTTTTTGCTCTTTACGATCCTCGCCTCCACCCGGTCGCCCACCACGGCATCCTTGACGAACAGCGCAAAGCCGTCCACCTTCCCTATGCCGAAGCCGTCGCTTCCCATGTCCTCGATCGTCACCACAGCGAGTTCGTTTTTCTGAAATCTCATATCCGTTTTCCCGTCATCTTTCTCACCGTCTCACGGCAATCCCTGTTGCCCCGTCCTACGCCAGCTCCGCCGCCAGCGCCTTTATCTGCTCCTCATTCTGCGGCTTCATGGCGGACAGCACCGTCACCGTATTCTCCGCAAATGCGATCTCCCTGCACTTCTCCAGCATGCCCCGCATGACCTTGGCCGCCATAGGGGCCCAGGAGCCGTTCTCGATCAGCGCCACCGTGCGCTTCTGATAGCTGTGCTCCGCCAGCACCGTGAGGAACTGGTTCATGAAGGGATTGATGCTACAATTGTAGGTGTTGCACGCCACTGCCAGCTTGCTATAGCGGAAAGCGTCCGCCACCGCCGCGGCCATGTCGTCCCTGGCCAAATCGTATACAGCCACTGCCACGCCCTTGTCACGCAGCTCCTCGGCCAAGCGGACTGCCGCCGCTTTCGTGTGCCCGTACACAGAGGCGTATGCCACCACCACGCCGTCCTCCTCCGGCTCATAGGAAGACCATTTGTCATACAGCCCCAGATAATATTCCAGATTCTCCTCCAGCACAGGCCCATGGAGAGGACAGATCTTCCGGATCTCCAGCGCCGCCGCCTTCTTCAGCACGTTCTGCACCTGGGGGCCATACTTCCCCACGATGCCGATATAATACCGCCTGGCCTCCGCCGCCCAGTCCTCCTCCACGTCCAATGCCCCGAACTTCCCGAAGCCATCCGCCGAGAACAGCACCTTGTCCGCCGTGTCATAGGTCATCATCACCTCAGGCCAGTGCACCATGGGCGTGCACATGAAGCTCAGTTTATGCCGTCCCAGCTCCAGCTCCGCCCCGTTGGCCACGGGCATCCGCTTCACCTCAGCTCCCAGGTCGAAGAACTGATCCATCATCTTAAAGGCCGGGGCGGTGGCCACCACCTGTACCTCCGGATATTTCTCCAGGAAAAGGGGAATGTTCGCCGAATGATCCGGCTCCATATGCTGCACCACCAGGTAATCCGGCCTGCGCCCTCCCAAGGCCGCCTCCACGTTCCCCAGCCACCGGGCGCCGAACCTCGCGTCCACGGTGTCCATCACCGCGATCCTCTCATCCAGTATCACATAGGAATTATAGGCCATGCCGCCAGGCACCCGATACTGCCCCTCGAACAGATCCACCTCGTGATCGTCCACGCCTACATACAAAATATCGTCTGTCACCTTCATCTCGCACCTCCATGCGCCCTTTGCAGGCGTCCCTTCTATCCTTAAGCCTTTCTAGGCCTGACTCTTAAGCCTTATCCAAGCCTTATCTAGGCCTTATGCTTTTGTCCAAGCCTCGTCCTTAAATCCCGTCCAAAGCCATATGCCCTTATTCCCTGGTGGCCCGCAGGTTGGACTCGAACAGCCGGTTGTACCCCAGCCACCCCTGGTTCCCGCTGTTGTTCTCCAGTATCTCCTTAAAGGTCTCCAGCTTCGCGTCCGTGTCGTCCGCATAGTTCAGCGCTAGGGCCTCCATCAGCGCCGGAAGCTTCGGCGAGCCGTACTCGTATTTCCCGTGGTGGGCCAGGATGCAGTGCTGCACCTGGGCCAGCAGCCCATGGGGGAAGCCGTCGATTGCCGCCGCCTTCTCCGCCACCATCTGGGATCCCATGACGATATGCCCCAGAAGCTGGCCGTCATCCGTGTAGTCGTTTTCCGGGAAAGGCGAGATCTCCTTCACCTTGCCGATGTCATGGCACATGGCCGCCGTCAGCAGCAGGTCCCGGTTCAGGATCGGATATGCGCCGCAATAATAGCCGCACAGCTTCGTCACACTTAAAGTATGCTCCAATAATCCGCCCACAAACCCATGATGCACCGTTTTTGCGGCAGAAGAATGGCGGAATTTTCTGACAAATTCATCGTCGGCCAGGAAAAAGGCCTCCAATAGCTGCTTCAGCCAGGGATTCCTGACGCTGTCCACCACGTCCAGAAGCTCCGCGTACATCTTGTCGTTGTCCTTCGCGCTCACCGGCAGATAGTCCGCCGGATCGTATTCCCCCTCCCGGCAGACCCGGATCCGCTTGATGCTGACCTGCAGGGAGCCCTGGAAGCTGTTCACATCTCCGAAGACCTCTATGTAGTCCAACGTGTCATAGTTCCCGATTCCCGGGTTGCCCGGCTCCCAGACCTTCGCGTCGATGGTGCCTGTCTTGTCCTGCAGGATCACGTTCTCATAGGCCTTCCCGTTCTTGGTCACCGCCGCCTGTTTATGCTTGCAGAGGTAGATGCCGGAAATCCTGTCCCCCTCCTTCAGATCTCTGATGAATTTCATTTACCTGACTCCTCCCAACTCGATATTGAACTTCATTTCCTTATATTCCTCCTGGACCTGCCGCTGGACGGTGACCTCCACCGTCTGCCCCGGCTCCAGGTCCATCAGCGCGTTGCTGTATTCCATAAAGCCGGACACGCTTTTCTCCCCTATGGCCGTGATCACGTCCCCCCGCTGGATGCCGGCCCGCATGGCCGGGGAGTCCATGTCGGATTCCTCCACATAGGCCCCGAAGGGGATCCCAAGCTCCGCATTGACATCCCGGGGCACGTCCGCCCCCCGGATGCCCAGGTAGGCGATCTCCGCCCCGTTGGACATCTTCTCCACGGTTCTTTGCAGATCCGTGATGCCATAGGCCGTGATCAGGTTCTTCATGTCCGACCCTGTCCTGTAATTCGTGATGAACCCAATCATCCGGCCCTGGAGGTCGAACAGTGCGCCGCTGGCGTTCTGGCTTCCGCTGATGTCCGTCAGCAGGAGCCGATAATTCCTGTCCGCCGTGGATCTGGTGGTGCCGGACGCGGTTATCATGCCGTAGCTTAGGGAATTGCTGGTCCCCATGGGGCTGCCCACGGCGATGACCGGTGTCCCGGCCAGGCTCTTCGCATTGGAATAGCCGAATTCCACGATGGGGAGCCCGCTCTCCGGCTCCTCCGGGCCCTGGGCCCCTGCGCCGCCCGGATCCTGGGCCCCTGCGTCCCCCTGGCCCGGGATGCCTGGGCCTCCCGGGTTGTCCGGATTCCCATTTTCCGGGGCGTCCGGATCCTGATTGCCCGGAGCGCCCGCGCCCTCCGGCCCCGTGCCTGTGGAACCGTCCTGGGCCCCTGCGCCCAAATCGTCCTGCGCACTCCCTGTCTCGCCCCTTACCGCATCGCTAAGCTCCTCCAAGGGCACCGAAAGCACCGCCAGATTGGTGGCCTCATTATATTGCTTCAATCGGGCCTCCATCTGGGATTCGTCATAAAAGGTCAGCAGGAGCCGTTCCGCGGATCTGATGGCGGAATAGTCCGTCAGGATCAAAAGCTCCATACCGTTCTCGGAGATGATCACGCCGGAGCACTGGTTCCTGCGCTCCTGCACGCTGTTGAACCAGTCCAGGTTGGAGGTCACCGCCGTCACCGTCACGATGCTGCGGCCCAGCTCGTTTCCATAGTCATGCAGGGCCGTGTACAGCTGCTTGTAATGCTCCAGGTCAAAGGTGACCTGGGACAGGATGTCCTGCACCTGCTCCTCCCCCAGGGGGACATAGGAATCCCCGCCACCCTCCGGATCCCGGGTGGGCTCCGGGGTGGGCGTGGGCGTGGGCTCCGGGCTCTCCGTGGGGAGGTTCTCCGCCAGCATGTCCTCCGGCGACATCTCCTCCTTATCCTCCGGGAACTCCACGGTCTGTATCTCCGGCTCCTCCTTGGGGTACAGCCAGTTGCTGATCACCGGCTCCAGCACAAGGAAGGTGACGCAGGCCACCAGGCCGAAGATCACCGCCATGGACACCGTGATGATCGTCCGGCGGATCAGCTTCTTCTTGTTCACCGGCTTTTCCTTGATCTTTTCTATCAGGAATTCTTTATTTCCATTGAGGAAATCCTTCTGCCCATCGAGAAGGCCTTTCTGCTCTTTCCGATCCTGGTCAGGCATTTGCGCTCCTTTCGCTCATCCCTAGGTCACAGAGCCAGCCGCTCCGGCGATGGGGCGGCCCACAAGTCGTTCATGTCTCTAAGTATACAAAAATATGGCAGAAAAGTAAAGTTATCTTCCAACAGAATTTTTGTTGACATACCCCCACACATCATAGTACCGCAGAAGCAGCCCCACCACATTGCTGTAGCTCACCGCTCCGTCCTCCACGCCGTTGAGCTTCAGCCGCGCGTCAGCGATTCTGTCCGACACCGCGTCCACCACCTCCGTGCCCACGGACGCCGTCTCCTCCACCCTGGCCCGCTCCTTTTCGGTGAGGAACACATTGTCCTCGTGCACCTGGGGCAGTATGGGCTCCGCCGCCAGATACCGTTCAGGCCCTGCCGCCTCCCTGTAATCATTGTCGATATAGTACAGCACGCTCAGATAACCGCTGTAACGGAAATAGATGTCCTCTGACTGCACGCAGGCCAGGTATCCGATCAGGTTCGCCTCGTCCTCCCGGATGAACCCCTTCAGATGGGCCAGCTCATGGCACATGGTGGAGGGCATGTTCATCACGTACATCACGTCATTGTAGTTGGCTTCCATGGAAAAGGGATAGAAGCACCCCGCTATGTACCGCCTGCTCAGGAAATCCGAACACCGCAGGGGCTTGGGCGCGGGATAAAAGCCGCCGAGCCGGCCGTAAGCCTCTCCCAGCTTCCCCATGGCCTCCCTCGCCGCCTCCGCCATGTCCCCACCATAGGAGAGGGAGCCGTCCTCATTCCTGGGAATCCGGCAGCACAGGGCATTGCACTGCCCCACCACGAAATCCCGCAGCGCCTCCAGCTCCTCCAGGCCGTATTCCGCGGCGGCGGCTTCCAGATACTGCTCCCCGAAGCCGGAGGTATGGTAAAGTATGGCACAGTTCAAAGTCATCAGGGCGAATACGGTCAGCAGCACCCACATGGCGGCTGTGCAGTATGTCCGGCAGAATCTGCGCAAGGCTCCGGGACGCTCCGGCCGACAGCCTCCCGGGCTGGCTGATATCCGCCCGCCCCCCTTTGTCCGGCGTCTTGGCCGGACAGATGCCCAGGCTCCCGGCTTCCTGCGCGCTCCTCCCCGGACATTTGCCTGACTCTGCCCTTTCCCGAATCCGGGCATCCGCCCGGCCAGCCAGATCAGCCCCAGAACCCCTCCCAGCAACCCGAAGCCCAGCCCCAGCCAGGCCAATGTCTCCCCCACAGAAAAGGGAACCATGCCCATGGCCCGCCCGTAGGTCTCCACCCATATCCGAAATACATGGG
>CAMTBF010000172.1 GCA_947068385.1 uncultured Lachnospiraceae bacterium | reverse complement strand
GCGAACGATGAGATGGCCAGGAAGCGCACGGTCTTCACCGCCCAGAAGGAAGAGGAGGACAATTGAGCCCGGCCCGTTTCTTCCGGGCAGTATGAAAGGTAAGGGGATATATGCCGAGAGTAGATTTACATGTACATTCCAACCGCTCTGACGGAAGCTTCACGCCCGCCCAGCTGGTGGACTATGCCCGGGAAAAGGGGCTGGCGGCCTTCGCCCTCACAGACCACGACACCATAGACGGGCTGGAGGAGGCCATCCGCTACGCGGAGGCCCTGCGGGCAGGGCAGGCGGCCGGGGCTTTGGGGACACAGGGCCGGGCACCGGTTCCGGAAGTCATCCCGGGCATCGAGTTCTCCACGGAGTACCGGGGGCAGGACGTGCATGTGCTGGGCCTGTACATCGATCACCACGATCCCGCCTTCGTCCAAAGGCTCAGGGACTTCGTGGATTCCCGCACCGCCAGGAACCGGAAGATGTGCCGCCTCCTCCAGGAGGCGGGCATCGACCTCACCTACGAGGCCCTGCTGTCGGAATTCCCCGACGCCGTCATCACCAGGGCCCACTACGCCAGATACATGCTGGAGCACGGCCATGTGAAGAGCATGTCCGAAGCCTTCGAACGCTATATCGGCGATAACTGCCCCTGCTTCGTCCCCCGGGAAAAGGTGACCCCCGTGGACGCGGTGAAGCTGGTCCTGGACGCCGGGGGCATCCCCATCCTGGCCCATCCCGTCCTCTACCATATGAGCGACGGGGAGCTGGACGCCCTCACCGCCCGGCTGAAGGAGAACGGGCTGGTCGGGCTGGAGGCGGTCTACAGCACCTACACCGCCGCCGACGAGCGCCGGATGCGGGGGCTGGCGAAGAAATACGGGCTGGTGGTCAGCGGCGGCAGCGATTTCCACGGAGCCAACAAGCCGGGGCTGGATCTGGGCACAGGCTACGGGAGCCTGTACGTCCCCGCCTGCCTGCTGGAGGATCTGAAAAGGTTCCGTTGAAAAAGAAGGCAAAAAAGAGGCTGTCCCTTAAGACAGCCCTTTTTTGTCCCCAATCCCTGCTCCTCAGCCTTCCACTATCAGATATCTGCCATCGCCGATGTCGAACACTTCGTCCGCGTCCAGAATCTCCTCGTCCATGACGCCTTCCGTATCAATGCCTTCCTCTTCGAAGTACTCGATCACTTCTTCGACGGAATCGACTACCACAGCCATGCAGTCTTCCAGAAAATCTTCAGCCTCCTCCAGTGTCTCTGCCACCTTTTCGGGGAACAGCTGTAGCTGGTTTTCTAAAAAGCACTCCAATACGTCATCGTCAAATTGCTGCATTTTTTTCCCTCCTATGAGTTAATGAAGATCTAATTCACATGATAATACGATCAGGTGCCTCTGTCAATATTTTCTAGGATTCCTATTCTTTTTCCAAAAAATTACCAAAAAAGCGGCCCCAAATTCTCCGATTTGTATAATTTTCGACATGCCGGATCCCTCAGGTGAACCGCAGCAGCTCCAGCGGGTACTCGATGACGGCGTCCGCCCCGCCCTCCTCCAGCTCCGCCCTGTCCCGGAAGCCCCAGAGCGCGCCTACGGTAAAGGCCCCTGCGCCCTTCCCCGTCCTCATGTCCGTGGCCGTGTCGCCCAGATAGAGCAGATCCTCCGCCCCCAGGCCGATCTGCTCCAGGATCCGGAACACGCCCTCCGGGCTGGGCTTGATCGCCATGCCCTCCTTCTGGCCCTCTATCACGTCGAAATACCCCTTTCCGAACAGGGTCTCTATCACGTTGACGGTCTCCGCATGGGGCTTATTGGAAAGGACCGCTATCTTCACATGCTGTACCTTCAGGGTAGCCAGCAGCTCCGGAATGCCGTCATAGGGGCGCACCTGGTACATGCAGTTCTCCCTGAATATCTCCCTGTACAGGGCATACGCCTCCTGGAAATGCGAAAGCTCGGTATCCCCTCCTGCCGCCAGCGCCCGCTTGACCAGGTTCCTGGCGCCGTCCCCCACGAAATACTTATACTGCTCCTCGGTAAAAGGGCCGTACCCGAACTTTTCCATCGTCCTGTCGCCGCTGTATTTTATGCTGTGGATAGAATCGGACAGCGTCCCGTCCAGGTCGAAAATCACCGCTTTTTTCATCATACAATCCATTCCTTTGCTTCCTGGTACAGCCTGCCCACCGGCAGGCCTACTACATTGTTGTAATCCCCCGTGATGCCCTTCACGTACCTGGCGAAGATTCCCTGGATGCCGTAGGCCCCCGCCTTGTCCATGCAGTCGCCGGTGGATACATAGAAGGCGATCTCCGCCTCCGTCAGGGGGCACAGGTCTACATCCGTCCTCTCGTGGAACACCCTGCGCCGTGGGATGCCCGGGCTCCCGGAGGCCTCCCCGGACGCGGACGGCTCCGGGACGTCCCCCAAGCCGCCGGGACGGTACAGAAGCGTCACGCCGGTATACACCGCATGCGCCCTCCCTGACAGCTGCCGCAGCATCTCAGCGGCCTCCCGGGGGCTATGGGGCTTGCCCAGGATCTGCCCATCCAGCGCCACCACCGTATCCGCGCCGATGACCAGCAGATCCTCCCCGCTGTCTCCAAGCGCCGCAAGCACCGCCTCCGCCTTCCGGGCGGACAGCTCCTCCACCACCTGCTCCGGCAGCGTGGCGCTCACCTTCTCCTCCACGTCGCTGACCATCACCTCAAAGCCAAGCCCTATCTGGGCCAGCAGCTCCCTCCTGCGGGGCGAGGCCGATGCCAGTACGATCCTCGTCCCTTTCTTCCCCTCATTCCCCATGGCTGGTCTCCGGTATGAACGTCCTTGTCATCTGCTCTTCCTCTCTGTACATCCGCTTCGCCTCGGCCATGGCCTCCTGGCAGAAGGCCTCCTGGGAGCAGTACGCCTGCCTGCCCCTCTTGCTGGCCCTTGTGTAGGTGCCGTCAGGCTTCAGCACGGATGCCTTGATGTTGTCGGCCAGCTGGCTTTGCAGGATGTGGAGCAGCTTCTCCTTCAGCTCCGGCCGGTCCACCGGGAACAGGATCTCCACCCGGCGCTCCAGGTTCCTGGGCATCCAGTCCGCGCTGCCGCAGTAGATCTCGTAGTCCTGATCGTTCTCAAAATAGAATATTCTGCCGTGCTCCAGGAAATTCCCCACGATGGAGCGCACCGTGATATTCTCGCTGACGCCCTTGATGCCGGTCTTGAGGCAGCAGATGCCCCGCACGATCAGGTCTATCTTCACCCCCGCGGAGGCAGCGCTGTACAGCGCCGCGATCACGTCCTGGTCGCAGAGGGAATTCATCTTGGCGATGATGCGGGCCGGCCTCCCTGCCTGGGCGGCCTTCTTCTCCCTGTCGATGAGATAGAGGAACCGGTTCTTCAGCCACAGCGGCGCCAAAGACAGCTTGTTCCACGCCAACGGCTCCGAATAGCCGGACAGCATGTTGAAGACGGCCGTGGCGTCCTCTCCGATGGCCTCGGAGCAGGTGAACAGCCCGATATCCGTATAGAGCTTGGCCGTGGCATCGTTGTAGTTCCCCGTGCCCAGATGGACATAGCGCCTGATGCCGTCCTCCTCCCGGCGCACCACCAGCGTGATCTTGCTGTGGGTCTTCAGCCCCACCAGGCCGTAGATCACATGGCACCCCGCCTTCTCCAGCATCCTGGCCCAGACGATGTTGTTCTCCTCGTCGAAGCGGGCCTTCAGCTCCACCAGCACGGACACCTGCTTGCCGTTCTCCGCCGCCAGGGCCAGGGCCGCGATGATCGGGGAATTGCCGCTGACCCGGTACAGGGTCTGCTTGATGGCCAGCACCTCCGGATCCTTTGCCGCCTGGCGGATGAATTCCACCACCGGCGCGAAGGTCTGGTAGGGATGGTGCAGGAGGATGTCCCCCTTGCGGATCTCGTCGAAGATCCTGCAGCCCGGCGGCAGCTGGGGCACCGGCTGGGGCGTATATTTCGGGGCCTTCAGGTGGTCGAAGCCCTCCAGGCCGTACATCTTCATCAGTACCGTCAGATCCAGGGGCCCGTCTATGACGTACAGATTGTCCTCCTCGATGTGGAGCTCCTCCTCCAGGATCCGCAGCAGCCTCTTGTCGCAGTGGGCCGCCACCTCCAGCCGGATGGCCTCGCCCCACTGGCGCTTCTTCAGCTGCTTCTCGATTTCCTTCAGGAGATCCGCCGCCTCGTCCTCCTCGATGGTCAGGTCGGCATTGCGCATGATCCTGAACGGGTACGCGCATACGATGTCATAGTTCAGGAACAGCTTGTGCATGTTCCGCTCTATGATCTCCTCCAGGAAGATGACCTTGCGCATCTTCCCGTCCGCGGGCAGCTCCACCACCCGGCTCAGGACGCTCGGCACCTGCACCGTGGCGAACTCCAGCTCCTCGCCGATGTCCTTCTTGCGCACCAGGGCGGCGATGTTCAGGGTCTTGTTCCGAATCAGCGGAAAAGGCCTGGAGGAGTCCACCGCCATGGGCGTCAGCACCGGATACACGTTCTCCTCGAAATATTTGTCCACGAAGACCGTTTCCTTCTTCGTCAGATCCTCATGCCTGCCCACGATCTGCAGGCCGTTCTGCTTCAGCTTCGGCACCAGCGAACGGTTGTAGGTGGAGTACTGCAGCTCCACAAGCTGGTGGATCGCCACGCTGAGGAGCTCCAGCTGCCTCCCCGGCGTCAGCCCCGCTATGTCCGGCTTCTGGTACTTGGCGTGCACCATGTCCCGCAGGGAAGCCACCCGGATCATGAAGAACTCGTCCAGGTTGGAGGCCGTGATGCTCAGGAACTTCAGCCTCTCGAACAGGAGCGTGGACTTGTCCCTGGCCTCGTTCAGTACCCTGTGGTTGAACAGGATCCAGCTCAGCTCCCTGTTCGTATAGTATTCAGGATCGTAGAAATCGATTTCTTCCACGGAATGCATTTCTTCCATAACTCGACACCCCCATGCCTGTCTCAAAATAGTTTTCTCTGCTTCAGCACCGGCTCCACGCTGAACACCTCTTCGAAGAAATCCGCGTTGTCCTCCACGAAGCCCTTCTCCAGGATGATGTCCTCCTGGGTATCCACGGTGAGGATCAGCTGGCCGTCCTTGAACGTGGCACGCAGGCCTTTCAGCTTCTGCTTGTGGCTCCTGTCCAGGCAGCTTGCCAGGCGCAGGATGGCCGTCAGCTTGGCCACCACCAGGAAGGCCTCCCGCTCCAGGCTGCCCGTGCGCTGCACGTCATAGATGAACCTGCTGTGGTTGAACCGCACCACATTCGCCACGATCTCCCGCTCCTGGTTGGACAGGCCGATGATCTCCGTGGCCATGATGATCTGGTAGGAGGTCTCCCCCGTATCCACCAGGCTGATATATTTCCCGCAGTCATGGAGGATCGCCGCCAGCCGCAGATAGAGCCGTTCCCGCTTGCCCAGCCCATGGATCTTCCGGATGCTGTCAAAGATGGTGGTGGCGATATTGTCCAGGATCTCGGAGCGCTTCCTGCTCACCATGTACCGCTTGCTGATGTTGAAAGCGCAGGCGATGATGTCCTCCTCGAAGTCGTGCTCCCCGCGGAACATCTTGATCTTCTCCGCGTACTCATAAGCGATGCCGTCGCAGAGCGTCACCCCCGGCGCCCAGATCCGCTTCACCCCCATCAGCTCCGCGATGCAGTTGATCAGCACCGCGCTGATGAACACCAGCGAGACCCTCTCCTGGGGGATGTCCATGGCAGCGGCGATCTTCTCCTGATTCTGGCTGCGCAGCACCTCGAACATCCTTTCGAAGTCCTCCGCGTCCAGGACCGCCTTGCTGCTGTCCCCGCCGCTCTTCTTCACGGCCCAGGGCGAGAGATAGTCGTCCACGATGATCAGGTTCTGTATCCCCCTGTCCTTCAGGTAGAGCTTCTCGTATGTATCCAGCCTGGCCATGGCCATCTCGTAGATGACCTCCTCCATCTGGGAGCCCTTCACCGCGAAGCGGTTCAGATAGTCCTGGATCCGCAGCACGCCCAGACGCACGTTCTGGGTGGAGACCAGCGTGTCCTTGTCGAACAGCGACAGCTGGATGCTGCCTCCCCCGATGTCCAGGATGGCCGTCTTCTCCTCGATGATCTTCCGGAAGCTCTCCCCCTTTGACGCGACGGATTTGTAGTCCATGAACCGCTGCTCGGAATTGCTCAGGATCTCCACCTTGATTCCCGTGCGCTGGGCTATCCTGTCCTGCACGATGGTGGTGTTCTCCGTCTCCCGGATGGCGCTGGTGCCGTAAGCCTTGTAGTTCTCCACCTTGTAGGCCTTCATGATACCGGAGAAGTCATTCAGCGTCCGACAGAGCTCATCCATCTTCTCGTTGCCGATCTTGCCCGTGGCGTAGGTATCGGAGCCCAGATCCAGGCGCTTGCTGACGCAGTCGATCTCCCGCATGTTGTTTTTGCCGGAAAATTCAAATATCTTCAGCGTCAGTTCATAGCTGCCCACGTCGATGGCAGCAAAAGTCCTGATGCCCATCCACAAATCACCTCCTAAATTTATATTAAAGCTCCCGCATGTGGGATTTGTTCCCCGTCCCCAATATATAATCGATGAACTGCTGGGCCGTCCGGCCGGAGAGGCCTCCGTGGGACAGCTCCCATTTGTTGGCCTCGGCCAGCAGCTCCTCCCTCGGCATCCCGATCCCGTGCCTGTCCGCCAGCGCCCCCACGATCTCCTGGAAGCGCTTCTTGTCCGGCGCGCCGAAGTAGATGGTGACGCCGAAGCGGTACACCAGGGACAGCTTCTCCTGCACCGTGTCGCTGGTGTGCATGTCCTGGCGGATCTCCGGCAGGTGCCCGTCCTCGGTCTTGTCGCCGTAGTTCTCCCGGATCAGATGGCGGCGGTTGGAGGTGGCGTAGATCAGCACGTTCTCCGGCTTCTTCTCCAGCCCGCCCTCGATCACCGCCTTTAGATATTTATATTCGATCTCGAAGTCCTCGAAGCTCAAATCATCCATGAAAATGATGAATTTGTAGTTGCGGCTCTTTATCTGGCTTATCACGCCGTTCAGATCCTGGAACTGGTGCTTGTACACCTCTATCACCCGCAGGCCCCTGTGGTAGTACTCGTTGGCGATGGCCTTGATGCAGGAGGACTTCCCCGTGCCCGCATCGCCGAAGAGCAGGCAGTTGTTGGCCTTCCGCCCGGAGACGAAGGCCTCCGTGTTGTCCCGCAGCTTCTGCTTCTGCTGCTCATAGCCCACCAGGTCGTCCAGCTTCACATGGGCGATGTTGAGGATCGGCTCGATCCGGGGCCCTTGCTGGATGCGGAAGGATTTGTGCAGGCCGAACTTCCCCACCCCGTATTCCCGATAGAAA
>CAMTBF010000171.1 GCA_947068385.1 uncultured Lachnospiraceae bacterium | reverse complement strand
GCAGACGGAGAAGAGGAACACCGCCCCCAGCACGGCCGCCAGGGCGCGCCTAAGCTTCCTGCCCATACGCGCCTCCCGCAGCCGCCAGAGCGGCCTCCTTCCGCGGATGTCCCACGCCGTCCTCCGCCGCATGGGCGGGCATGGCCCCTCCGCTCGGATCCGGCCGCACGGGCCCCGGCCGGGCTCCCACCGCCTTCCCCGCGCCTTCATACCGCTCCAGGAACTCGTCGAAGACCTGCTCCGCCTCCGCCCGGGCCCGGGCCGCCTCCTCCAGGCTGTCGAAGCTGCCCAGGTAGCGCGTCCTCCCCTGGAAGGTGATCTGCGCCGCCCAGCGGCCCGTCCTGCGGTTCCTGTAGACCCCACGGATGCCGCTCTGGTTGCTGGCGGACACCCGGCGGCTGCGGATGCTCTCGATGCAGGTCCCCTCCACGAAGTGCCGGGTCCCCGCCGGATCCGACAGGCAGCCGCAGCTCTTCGTGTGCCCCGCCTGCAGGTTGGACTGGCTCACCACCGCGCTGCCGCCGCAGAGGCACCTGCAGCGCCAGTAGTGCTTCCCGCCCCGCTTCCCGTCATAGGCCACCACGGTGAGGCTCCCGAAGGTGCGCCCCACCCAGTCCTTCAGGGCGAACCTGCCCCCGCTGCCCTCTGGCCTCGCTTCCATGCCGATGCCCTCCTTCCCTCTCTGTGCCGTCCCTGCATCCTGCCCTTCCTTCCGGCAGGCGCAGGCCCCTGGTCCGCTCCCTGGCCTCATCGGTTCCGCAGCCGCCCGGCCAGCATGTTCAGCATGGCCCCGCAGGCCGCGAAGCAGATCAGGTACACCTTCCCCAGGGTGCTGGTATAGGCCTCCAGCAGCAGCCCCAGGACCGGATAGTGATAGGACACCCTCCCGATCAGCTCCCCGTACCGCACCGGGTTCATGTCCTCCTGCTCATTGGCGTCCCCCTTGGTCGTGAACTCGCCCTCCACGGTCTGGTTGCGCACCACCCTGTGGGCGATCACCGAAGTGCCGCTGTAGAAGGCGATCACGTCCCCCTCCTCCACGGCCTCCGGCTCCACGGCCTGCACGTAAATCGCGCTGCCCACCGGAATCTCCGGCTCCATGCTGCCGCTGACCACGTTGTAGACCTGGTCTCCCCGGATCCTGGCCATGGCCAGCGGGAGGCAGGACAGGATCACGCTCAGCAAGATCACTGTGCCGAGTATGTTGCAAAGGGCGGGAACCATTCTCCCGCCCTTATTTCTTTCCTTCCGTCCCTCAGGTCTGCTGCTCATCTTGCTTCTTCCCTTTCCTGCGGGCCATCACGATCAGCCAGATGCCGCCGCCCGCCAGAGCCGCCAGGAGCGCCAGGATGCCCGCCTTGGCAGGGGTGGGGAGCATGGCCAGCGGCGTGGCTATGTCGTCCAGGATGGACTCCGCCCAGCCGGAATCATCGCCGGGCCCGCCGTCCCCTCCGCCTTCGCCGTCCTCTCCGTTGAAGCCGCCCAAAGGCGTATCATCCTCGTCCAGGTCCGTATACTCCTCCGGCTCCGCCAGCGGGGGCACTTCCTCGTCCACCTCCACGACCTCCGGCTCCTGCTCCTCCTCTTCGGGCTCCACCACCGTCACCGGCCCGGGCTGCGCAGGCGCCACCACAGGCTCCTGGGGCGGGGCGGGCTGCCCCGGCACCACCACCGTGTTCGTATTGACCACCGTGGGGATCGGCGTATAGATGAAGGAGAACACGTTCTGGGAGGCGTCCGCCACCAAAGTCTTGCCCAGGTTGTAGGCCTGGGGCTGCCAGCCCTCGATGTACTGGTACGCCACCACCGGCTTGTCGCCTACGTTCCCGTAGTATACCGCGCTGGGGTACAGCTCGTTCCCCTGTCCGTCCACGTACCTGACCGTATAGGCCACGGTCTCGCCCTGTATGCCGTAGGCCACCACGAAGTCCGCGTCCCCCTTCACCGTCACGGAAGGGGTGGCCAGCCTGCCGCTGCCATTGTCCTCGCCGCTGACCCGGAAGCCCTTCCGGTAATACTTGCTGCCCTCGTTCAGGGCCACGCCGCCCTGTATGTCGAAGATGACCTGGTCGTCGTACTTCAGCCCGCTGACCACGCACACCTCGTTCTCGATGCTCACCTGGGCGCTGCTGCCCTTCACAATCCGCACCACATCCGGCCCGATCGTCCCCTGGGCCCCCGCGTAGAGGCGCAGCGTGTAGGAATACGCGTCCTCCGCCGCCTGTGCCGGCTGGCACAGGTTCCAGGCCAGGCACAGCGCCAGCCCCAGGCCAAGCGCCTTCGCGCCTCCCTTCTGCTTCCTGCGCTCCTTCACCCCATAGACGGCCAGCAGCAGGAGCAGCAGCCCGCTGAGCCCGGCGGCTATGATGAAGGGAAGCAGGTCGTTCTCGTCGCCGGTGCGCACAATCCGCGTCCTGGCGGACCTCCCGTCGCTGTCGTCGTCCACCACTACCGGATCCCCGTTATCGTCCACCAGGATCGGGTCGCCGTTCTCGTCCACCAGGATCGGGTCGCCGTTCTCGTCCACCACCCTGGTCACCGTCTGGTTGTTCACGGTGGTGGTGTCCACCGCGAAGTTCATCTGCAGCCTGGCCAGGGTGTTCTGGTAATCATTGCCCTGGGTCTCGCCGTCCAGCGCCACCCGCAGGGTGATGACTCCCCGCTGGCCCGGGCTCAGGGTGTCCAGATAGAGATAGTCCTCCAGGCCGCTGGTGGCCGCCTTCAGTCCTACGCGGCTCCCGCTGTTCTCGCCGCCCACGGTGTCGCTGGTGAACAGGACCTCCTGCACGCCGCTTGGATCCGTGTAGGCCAGCTCGTACTCATAGGCGCCGCCGCTGGCGCTGCTCCCCGCGGTCTCCTCCAGGGACTGGAGCACCTCATTGGTCATGTACCAGTTGGCCGCCGCCGGATTCTCGTTCTTCAGGTTCAGGGTGATGGTGATGTCATCCCCCGGCTGCAGCCCGTAGACCGCGCTGTCCAGATCCGAGCCGGCATAATCGCTCTCCAGCTTGTTGTCCTTGGTAAAGGATACGTTCCTCTCCGAGGTCAGGGACTCCGCCCGTGCCGTCGCCGGCAGGAAGAAGAGCAGCCCTGCGAGAAGAAGGTATCTCATCGTCTTTTTCCTCATTGCCTCTCCCCTCCTAGTCCAGGCTCAGTACGCCATTGTTCACTGTCACCCTGCGGCCCCAGGCGCTCCAGATGGCATCCTGGGCATTGTGCTCCTGCACCGCGTCCACCTTGGCCTCCACGCAGAACCGGGCCCCGTCGTACTCATATATGGTAGTGATGGTGGTATAGCCGCCGGAGGAGACGGAAGTCTGCCGCACCCTGCTGGCGATGTCCCCATCGATCGTAAGCGTATCCGTGAAGGCCGGGGTGCTCTCCCCCGTGCCCAGCAGGCCGCTGTAGTACAGGACGGTGCGCTCCGGCGTGGAGGCCTCCCCGTCCAGGATCCAGCCGCTGCCCACATTGGCCAGGTTCAGCCCTATCAGGTCCGGCGACAGCGTGGTCAGCTTCTCCCCGTCCTCATCCGTCCAGTACTTATAGATGCTGACGCGGACATACTCGTTGATTGCGCCGCTGTTCAGCACGCTCAGGACTTCCGGATAGGCCTTCCCGAACTTCAGGCTCTCGCCCTCCGGGATCAGCCCCGCCAGGAGCTCCCCCTGGACCCCCGCGCCGTTCTCCAGCAGCGTGACCCCGATCTCCTCCAGCCTGATGTCCGAGGCATAGTCATCGGAGAAATAGGTCAGCGCGGCCCTGGCCCCGCCTACGGAGCTGAACAGCAGCAGCCCTGCCGCCAGCGCGAAAGCCGCTATGGTCGTGACGGGAGATGTCAATATCTTCTTAATCTTCTTCATCCCTTAAGCGCCTCCTTCCACCGGCCCGGACTTCAGCTCCTCCGTCCAGTCTATCTCCCAGGGCTTCAGCTCATTGCCGTCCCCGTCATATCGGACTGGAACGGACTCGTAGACTACCACCACGTTGAAGCCGTCCCCGTCTTCCACTTCCTCGTCCACCGGGAAGGTGATCTTGACCTCCAGCTCGCTGGTCCGGGAAGCCACCGTCCCCTCCGCCGTCTCCTGCCTGGCGGGCAGGGACTGGCTGTAATAATGATATCCGTCCCCTCCGTCCACCCACAGGCCGGAGGCGTCGCTGTAGCTCAGCGGATAGCCGCTGCCGCTGAAGGCGGTGGCCCGCACGTACACGGGCTGCAGGCTGTCATTGGTGATGGTGAGCCGTTTCGTGCTGTCCGAGAACCGCTCCACCACCCGGGTCTCATTGCCCAGGTCTATGGCATGGCTGCCCGAGGCGCTGGTGTAGGTGGTGAAATATGACCAGGCGCTCCCCACGGAAGCACTCAGGATCAGTCCTGCCGTCATGGCGCAGGCCGTGGCCTTCACGGCCGCCAGTATGTTCCTCTTCTTCATCTCGCCCCACCCCCTTATTCAACCGAAGCATTGGGGCCTGTGACCGCCGTCCAGCTCCAGCCGTTGTCCGTGCTGTAGCTGAACTGGTTCGTCACCGAACCGCCATTCTTGCCAGTGCCGTCATATACATTCCTGAAGGACACGGTATTGTTCTCAAAGCCTGCCTCCCCGGGCTTCGCCGCGCTGGCGGTGAAGCTCCGCACCGCCTGGCCGCCCTCCGGCTCATAGACCGTGCCGGAGTAGATTTCCGTCACCGTCACCTGGGCCCCCACGGGGATCCTGGCCTGCTGCAGGGCGTACCTGCCCTCCGCCCCTTCCGGGAACTCGGCCGCCAGCAGGACGCCCTTGCTCCCCGGGCCGTCGAAGGTGACGGACGCCACATCGCTGTACACCGTCCTGCCGTCCAGGCTGGCCTCTATGGAGAAGACGAAGGTGGCAGGGCTTCCCGCCTGGAAGCTGGCCAGGGTCTTCTCGATGGCCAGGGCGGCGAACCGCTCCTGCACCTCGGGCTTGAGCACCACCGACGGCCCGTAGTCCCAGTCGCCGCCGTTGGAGGTCATGATGTTCCCCTCCTCGTCCGGCTCCTTCGTGGGCAGGGAGATGAGCTGGGGCACATAGGAGAACACATAGGATTCCGAATACGCCACCGTGGTCAGCAGGGATTCCCCGGCTACGGCATCCTGTCCCTCCCCGGGCTCCTGCGTCCGAAGGATGTATTCCTCAGCCGTCAGTCCTTTGCCTCTGGCCACCACCAGGTAGAGGCCCGCGGTCAGGTCGGCGGCGGTGAGCCTGTCGTTCTGCAGGTCCTCCACCGTGACATCGGGCTGGCGGGCGCCGCCTAAGGCGATCTCCGCCGCCTGCCGGGCCAGCTCCTGCCAGTCCTCCCTGGAAGCGGCATCGTTCAGGGCCAGGCCCGCGTAGGCCGCCTGGGACTCCCCTTCCGTGCTGAAGGAGTAGGCATCGTACCCTTCCACCGGAGCCGCGTCCGCCACCTTGTACAGGTCTAAGGCAACCTCGGGCATCTCCACAGGGCCGCCTTCCATATTCTTGGGTTCCACTGTCACCGTCAGGCTGCACATGCTGTCCAGCTCCACCGCATGCGCCGTCCCGCCGGGCATCAGGGCCCCGGCCACGCAGCCTGCCGCCAGTATGGATGCCGCCATCAGGCACAGCAGGCGGCTCCTCTTCTTTCTTTTCATGGGCGTTTCCTCCTTTAAAATCGGTTCTTGTTTATGGTTCATTGTGATTCATTGTCCTTCTTGAACTCTTCCAGCAGCTCCTCCCCTGTCTTCCTGGGCTTCTTCCTGCCGGAGACCGCCAGCATGATGACCAGGGCCACGAACAGGAGCGGGATCCCTACCGCGGGGATCACGTAGTAGCTGGGAATCTTCTGGGCTTCCGCGCTGACTACGATGACGGTGTCGTCTATGTTGTCTATGCGGTGGCCGCGCACCAGCATGCGGTGGGAGTTGATGCCGTAAGGGGTACATGTGACTAAAGTACAGTAATCCATGCCGGAGACGATGGACAGTTCATCCACCTCATGGGGAAGCACGATCCGAATCTGATCCACCTGATAGGTAAAGACCTCTCCCAGGACAGTCATGGTGAAAATGTCCCCTTCCCTCACCTTATCCAAATCCGTGAAGAGCCTTGCCGACGGCAGTCCCCTGTGGCCGGACACGATGCAATGGGAACCCTCTCCGCCTACCGGCAGGGACGACCCGGCCAGATGTCCTATCGCCACCTGCAGAACCGCTTCCTCGGTTCCATGGTAGATGGGCAGATTCACATCAATGGAGGGAATCTGGATATAGCCCATGATGCCCGTTCCGGTCAGATCCAGCAGCCTCTCATACTCCGCATATTCCTCATCCGTCAGCGTGAAATGGATTCCCATGGCCAGGGAGGCATTGTATTGCTTCGCCTCTTCCATCATCTGCTGCTTGGCCTCTTCGTCCATGTTCTGCACGACCTCTTCATAGCTGGCAATCGCGCGGGACGCATGCAGGGAGTTCCACCAGTCGCTGACCGTTGGGTAAAGCATGATTCCCATGCCTGCTATCAGCAGGATCCCCAGTATGAAGTTCGCGATGGAGCCCTTCTTGTTTTTCTTTGTACGCTTTCTCTCTTTCACATGTCTGCCTACTATCTTATTTACTCGATGGCGGCCCCGGCAGGGCCATGCCATCCCTTGCTGACCTTGGCCGGACTCTGTGGCAGAATCCGTTGCTCACCGCACACCACGGGAAGGTGTCAGCCTTGATGCGGCATCCCCGGGAGGGGCGGAACGCCCACCCCCGGAAAGAAGTATTATAATTCGGAGTTGTCTGTCCTTATGACTGTTCTTACTGCTCCTTGCTGATGCGCTTCTTGGTGATCAGGAGGATGCCTGCGCCTACTACCAGAAGTCCGCCTACCACGTAGAAGATCGTGGTACCGATGCCGCCGGTGGAGGGAAGCATATTGCCCGATAAGTTTGCAATCTCGCTGACAAAATTGTTATCCGTCGCAACTGTGACTTCCACACGCTCTGTTAATATATTGTAGCCAAGCGGTGCATCTGTCTCTTCGAGGTAATACTTACCTGAATCTACACCTTCAATCGTAATATTGCCCGTGGCGAGAGTAACGATTTTATTATCTGTAGTCATCGTATAGCCTGTAGGCAATTTAGTCGCCTCGCTTACAACCCTATAAGTCGTACCGTCCTGTGATACTGCAAGATTTAACGCCTTTCCACCAGTTGCCTCAGTATACAGCTGGAACTTGGCACCTGCCAGCGGCTTCTTCTGCTCATCCGTCCCATCATATTTGTTAATCTGGAACTTACGAGTCTTGGTCGTGGTTTCGATTTCTGTGCTAGTCTCGCCCTTATCACCCCAGGTAATCTTAACAGTGTTCGTCTCAGGCTCAGTCACTTTAGCCGCATCGTTCAGAACAGCCGTATACCTTA